>CADECG010000075.1 GCA_902825795.1 uncultured Bacteroidota bacterium | reverse complement strand
CGACAACATCCACATTCCGTTCGATTGCACCAGCACGATCGCCACGTTCGCGGCACCCACCGGTAGTGCCTTGGAGAGCGTTGGCACCATTACGGTGAACATTCCGCTGACGGCAGCCGCCACGGTGAACGGCAGCTATACCGTTACCGTGGCCAATGGTGCTGGGGTAACCTACGGCGGCGGCAACGACTACACCACGGTACCTGCGGTTGTGGGAAGCACCATCACCGTTCCTGTCGCTATCGGTGCAACCGCGCTGAGTTTCGATATCGTAGTGAACGATGAATTGCTGAACGAGGCGGACGAGGTCATCACGTTCACCATCACGGGCTCCAGTGCGGGTTTGTTCATCGGTCCTGCGAACTCCTATGTGCAGACCATTGTGAACAACGATGCCACGCCCACCATCACGTTCGCTACGGTGAGCGTGAACGCCGTGGAAAGCGCGGGAACCGTCAACTTCCAACTCAACATTACGCCTGCAACCACCGCGGCTGGGTCCGTAACGATCTTCGTTTCCAACGGTGTTGGGGTTACGTATGGTGCCGGCAACGATTACACCACTGCGCCGGGCACGGTGTTGAGCCAGATCACGGTAGCCATCCCCTTGGGTGCTACCAGCGTGAGTTTTGATGCCATCGTGAACGATGATGCGCTGATCGAGAGCACGGAAGCGGTGGGTTTTTCCATCATCGGTGTCAGCGCGGGGAATGCGATCGGTGCGCCCAGCGCGGCCAGTTTGGTGATACTGGACAACGACAGCCCGCCCACGGTCCTTGGTCGCGGGGATCTGGTGATCGTTGGTGTGAGCGCCAATCGAGGTGCGTGTGGCGGCAATACCGGTGATGACGAGATCAGTTTTTTCTGTTTCAAGGACATCACCACCGGCACTGTGATCGATATCACGGATAACGGCTATGAGAGGTTGCTTGCCGGACTCTGGGGTAATTCCGAAGGCACGGTTCGCGCATCACGAACGGGCCCAACGATCCCGCGTGGTACGGTGGTCACCTTTCGCTTTCCTGCTTCGGGGGCGTACAGTTCATTCTCACCCGATGCCGCGTGGGGCTTCACCAACTTGAACATTTCAGGGAACAATGTGAACCTGAATGATGGCGGAGATCAACTGTTCTTCGGCCAAGGCGGCATTTGGACCTCCGGTGTCCTGAATGCGCACAATGCATCATACAGCGGCACTTGGCTCTTCGGGTTTACTTCCAACCCCACATGGCCGTGGTCAGCGGCGAATACAACCCAGCGAAGCAATTTGCCTTTGGGCATGGATTGTTTCAGCATGGCGCCAACCTCAGCCACTGATTTCTCCAAGTACACCGGGCCTCAGGGTATTGGAACACAACGGGACTGGATACTTCGCCTTGAAGACCCTGTGAATTGGACCACCTATAGCAATTGCACCAACTATAACGCCGGTGGAACGGATTGGACAACAGCCCCGGTGATGCCCATCACACTCGGCGGCATGGTGAACGGACTATGGACAGGAGCGAAAACCACCGACTGGTTCCAATGCCAGAACTGGGACGATGCTGAAGTACCCATCGCCAGCAGCAATGTGGTGATCAACAGCACGGCCGTGCGCAATTGTGTTGTGGGGATCGTTGCCAGCAGCGCTGCCGTTTGCGCGAGCATCAGCCACATTGCGTCGCTCACCGGCTGGAACCTCACGGTGCAACAGACCAGCAGCCTTACAGTTGGCGGCCCGGTGAACGTGCAACGCACGTTCGGCACCGGAGCATTCGGGATCACATTGCTCGGTTCGAGCACGATGTCGTGCACCAATTTGAGCGTACAGGGAACCGGGCCAGGACTGTACGAGGGCTATGTGCGCAACGAGTTCGCCACGAACACACTCACGGTTTCGGGCAATTTGATCATTCAACCAGGGGGGCTGCTCGACTTACAGGGAGCCGGCATCGGTGGCACGTTGCGCCTAGCCGGGAACTGGATCAACAACAGCGATGCGATAGCGTTCGACGACCCCTTCTCCACTGTGCTCTTCAATGGAACAGGTGCACAGAGCATCAACACCAATGCCTTTCCCGAGGTCTTCGGCACATTGCGCGTCAACAAGGCAACGAACGATGTCACGCTCAACACACCGATCGTCGTTTCGACCAACATGGACCTGCTGCTCGGTCGGCTTTTCACGGATGCAACCAACTGCCCTATCCTGTTGGACGGAGCCACCGCTACCAATGCCAGCGATGCGAGTTTCGTGCATGGCCCTATCGATAAGCAGGGCAACGACAACTTCATTTTCCCAGTGGGAAAGGGCACGCAATACCGTTACGCCGGCATAAGCTTGCTGAGCGGTGGCACCGGCGATCGGTTCCGTTGCGAGTACTTCCCCTTGGATCCCGAAGTGCTTTTCGGAAGCCCATTGGAACCAACGCTCGACCACATCAGCAACTGCGAGTACTGGCAGATCGACCGCACAGCTGGTTCCGCGAATGCGTGGGTAACACTGTCATGGGACAATAACAGTTGCGGCGTAACGAACCTGGCTGACCTTCGAGTTGCGCGTTGGGACGCCACGGGAACGATCTGGCGAGATCGCGGCAATGGTGCGACAACAGGCGCACCAGCAGCTGGCGACATCACCACCAGTGCGATACAAACACTCTTCAGCCCTTGGACGCTGGCCAGCATAACGGGCAGTAATCCGTTGCCGATCGAACTGTTGAGCTTCGAAGCGCTGCCTAATGGCAACGTGGTGAACTTGGAATGGAGCACTGCTTCAGAGATCGACAACCTCTGGTTCGATGTGGAGCGGAGCGACGATGCGTACACGTTCACGGATATCCTACGTGTGCCCGGTGCCATCAACAGCCAGTCGACGTTGCACTACGCTGCAGTGGATGAGCAACCATTGTCCGGGACGAGCTACTACAGACTTCGTCAGACCGATGTGGACGGCACCACGACGGTAAGCAATGTGGTTACGGTTGTGCGCGGTGGCCAGCACGGTCAGCCTATCACGGTGGTCGGCAACGATGGCTCGGCATTGGTGTACCATGGCATGGCCGCAGGTTCGGAATACATCGTCTTCGATGCTGCCGGCCGGATGGTTCTGTCGGGAAGCACCGCGCAAGAAGGGCCGTTCGCTCTTGACCTGTCACGCGTGTCCGCTGGTGCCTACACCATCAGGATGTGGAACGGTGCCGACCAAGGCGTTGGTCGGTTCGTACGCTGAGCGTGTACGAACCGGCAGTGCCACCGCGTTCCGCAGCTACTTTGGCGCAATGACCGCAGCGCGATCCCTTTTCATTGTGTTTGCTTCCTGCACGATCGGCTTACTGGCGTGTAGCGTTACCGCTCCCGTGGCCTCCGCTCCGGAAGTCCCGGACTACTATGATCCACAGGCTGATATCCGGTACGAGGACCGCAGCTACTCGCCCACCATCCACACGGTGAAGCTGTACAAAACGGGCTTCGAGCTGAGCGTACCGGTGATCCAACTGGGCAGTGGCGAAACCATGGAACTGCACTTCGATGACCTGTCGCCCGATCCCGAGAACCTGAATTGGACCATCGTGCATTGCGACCCGGAATGGAAACCGAGCGACTTGAGCCAAGGTCAATATCTCGATGGCGCGTTCAGCGACTTCATACCGCCACCGATCCAGAGCTTCAATACACGTCAGCCCTTTCTGCACTATGCGGTGGAAGTCCCGAACTTCCTGATCAAGCCACGCATCAGCGGCAACTACATCCTGAAAGTGTTCCGCAACGGCGACGAAACGGACCTCGTTATCACACGCCGCTTCATGGTATTCGAAACGAAGGTGCAGATCGCCGCACAGGTGTTGGCCAGTCGTGATGTGGAACGTCGCAACACGGCACAGCAAGTGGATCTTACACTGCGGCATCCTGAATTGCAAGTACCCGACCCGTTCGGCGATCTAACGGTGACCGTTCTTCAGAACATGCGTTGGGACGACGCACGCACCGGCGCACGGCCCAAGTTCGTCCGCGGCAGTGAACTCGTGTACGACTTCCCGCCGGAGACTTTATTCGATGGAGGGAACGAATGGCGGCCGCTCAACGCGAAGAGCACGCGCTTCAACGCGCCGGGCATCGCCAGGATCAAAACCGACGCTGAGTTGGCCGAGTTCTTCATGGTGCCCGATATCAAGCGCAACATCCGCGTTTACCTGGACCAGCCCGACCTCAACGGACGCTACCTCACCAAGACCGATGACGGTTACGATGCCGCGCTCGAAAGCGACTATGTGCATGTGTACTGGCAACTGCCCATGAGCCAACAACTACCGGGCGACGTGTTCGTCTATGGCGCATTCAGCGATTTCCAATGCTGGAACGAGTACCGCATGGCCTATGATGCACCGAACCAGCGCTACTACCTGCGCGGCATGGTGAAACAAGGCTTCATCGATTATCAGTACGCCTACTTGGCCCCAGGCTCAACCGTGCCCGACCTGACCACCATCGAAGGCACGCACTTCGCAACGGAGAACGACTACTGCGTGCTGGTGTACTTCAACGACTGGAATGTGCGCGCGCACCGCTTGGTGGGCTTACACTTCCTGAACAACCGTCGGCAATAGTTCAGCGTGTGCTCTTCAGCACGCGGGCCGAACGGACCACGGTGCCAATGGCCCGAACGCTGTACGTGCCGTCCGCAAACCGGGACAAGTCAAGTTCAACAGGGCCACGGGGCATACGATCGGAGTACACGGTCCTGCCCATGGCATCGAGCACTTGCACCAAACCGGGCTCGTCCAGGTTCAAGCGGATCATTCCATCGGTCGGATTCGGCACAACATCAAGTGGCGCCGTTGGTTCCACTTCCGTTACAGCCGCATAGATCGTCCCGCAGTCGCCATCCTCGTTGCACACTTGGTGAGCGAGGAACCTCACCACATGGTCGAAGGAAACATCCGGATCGGTGTTGAGGTAGCCAACGTGGCCTGTGCCGGGATACTCCAAGTAACAATTCTCCAACCCGATATGTTGTGCGCGCAGGTGCAGATCATGGCTTCCACTGGCATACAACCCGGTAGGTAGACCGAGCACCTCCACCAGTTCCGTATAGCAGGGCACCACATCGTCACCGGTTTCATGAACGCTCACCACGGGTTCGTCGCCGGGGTTCATCCACAGTGTATCGCCAATGGCACCGCTCATGCTCCAGCACGCCAGCACATCATCCGGATAACCCGGCGAACCACTGTTCCCGGCAATGCCGCCGGTGAAAGCCGTATCGGGATACAGGATCGCCGGGATCTCGCTGCTCTCATCCAAGTAGCTCATGTGCAAAGCACCAATGGCGCCTGCGCTAACGCCGCCAACGATGATCCGCGCAGGATCGATCGCATACGGGTTGCCATTGTCCAGTACGCTCTTGTGCAAATAGCGCACACACGCGCGGATGTCATGCGCCGCGCGCATCACCGCTTTTGTGGTCGTGCTTTCCGAAGGCCAGAAGAAACCCACGCGGTAATCCGGAGCTACCGCTACGTAACCCAACTTGGCGAAGGCGATGCACAACGATGCAACATCCGCACGGCTACCGGCTACGAATGAACCGCCAAAAGCAACCAGCACGGCCGGTCGGTTGGGAAGCACATCGCCCACGGGTTGGTACACATCCATGTACAACGCTTGTGTGCCTTGGCCGCTAACGGGAGTGTTGCTGCCGAACTGCACCGTTTCCACGGAAATGGAGTCGAAGAGGTCGTAGTTGCTGTAGCGCCCGGTTGAACATTCGACCTGAGCAGTGATGGCAAGCGGCACCAAGGCCGAGCCGAATACAACTGAGCGCATCTGCATGATAGGGGGGGATTGACAGGACGGGGAAGCTAGCCGGGGAAGTACTACGCTGATCAGGTCACCGACGAAGGATGGGCACGCTACGACCGGTCGACGGGAATGACAGGATGTAGGGCCCTGAATTCAACGCGGACAAGTCGAGCACATTGTCCATGGGCAGCACGCCTGCGCGCACCAACCGGCCTGATAAGTCGGCCACCACGTAGTTGCGGTCGTAAGCAGCGGGCAGTTGAACCTGCACCAAGCCATCACAAGGGTTCGGGAAAAAGGTGATGCGCTCTTCCGCAGGATCCTCCTCCATACCCGTCACACACGCGGTGATCTCGAAAAGCGTCACTGTGTTGGAGCTGGTGTTGGGCACACACACACGGCCGTGCACCTCATCGAAATCGAGATCAGCGGGATTACCGATCCCCGGCGCGCTCAGGTTCACCCCCGCACTTTGGAACGTGGGCTCGTACGCGATCAGCTGGTCGTTGCCCCAATTGGCGGTAATGAACCGGCCCAAACAATCGATCGTGATCCCATCGATATTGCTCAAGGAAGTTGTCGTGAGGTTCGTGAGCGCACCGGTGTTCTTGTCCACTTGCGTTATCGGCGCACTTCCACCCCATGCCACCACCACCAAGCGATCGCCGATGGGGTCGTACACAATGCCGTTCGGTGTGAAGGTGGTGCTTGCCAGCAGGCTGAAGGAGTTGCCGACCACATCCACTTTCAGGATCTCGTCGTTACCAAAATCCGTCACGTACAAATAGGTTCCATCCGTAGTGATGCCATTCAGGAAATTGCCGCCGAGGTTGAGGTTGAAGACCACGGTGCCAGTGCTGAGCAAGTACCCCTTCACCGTTCCTCCGCTGCATGCGAACAGGGTATCGCCCATGATCTCGATACCATAGGGGGCAGGGCTAACCGTTACAAAGTCGGTCACCGTTCCGGCTTGGTCGCGCTGACGGATCTTGCCGTTCGAGGTATTGCTCACGAAGTAGCGATCGCCGACGGCATCGTACTCCACGCTCTCAGGTCCGCTGTACTGGGCTGAGGTGGTGAGTATGGCGAGAACAGTGATGGAGAAAAGGGAGTAGCGTTTGATCATGGTCCGTTTGCTGGGTGCGCCAAAGTAGGATGGTTCGTTACTTGCGCCCATGCCCTTCACCACAGCCAGTTCCCCAGCGCGTCGCCCGTTCCGTGAAAGCCTCCTGTTGAAAGCCTTCCTGACGATATTCCTGATCTGTTGGGCGGTCACCTTCATGAACACCACCGATCGCGCCAACTGGGTAACGGAGAACGTGCTCACGGTGATCTTCATCGGCGGGTTGGTCATCAGTCACCGACACTTCCGTTTCAGCGACCTCAGCTACACCCTGATCTTCATATACATCCTGCTGCACATCTATGGGGCCGAGTACACCTACGCCGAGAACCCCTTCGGCTATTGGTTGCAGGAGCATCTTGGTGGCGCGCGTAACCACTACGACCGCATCGTTCACTGCTCGTTCGGCTTTTTGCTCGCCTATCCCATGCGCGATTGGTTCATGAACCATTTCCAATGGCCTACATGGGTGTGCTGGGTGTTACCGGCGGAGATCACGCTCAGCTTCAGCGGTGCGTACGAGTTGATCGAATGGCTCGTGGCCGAAGTCTTTTTCCCGGCCCAGGGCGTGGCTTACCTCGGCACGCAAGGCGATATGTGGGATGCACAGAAGGATATGGGGCTTGCCTTCAGCGGGGCCATCGTGGCCATGATCGGTGGGTGGTTGTTGAAGAAGTTCGTGAAGCCTGCCTGAGCGCCGTTGGTCAGGGCCAAAGACGCGAATGGCCATCACACTTTCGTCCTCACACTCCCCCACTTCTTCACTTGCCAGATGATAGTACCTGTGGCAATGTGGGTTCCTTCAACGTCGTGTACTTCAACGGTGCTGGTGTATCGGACGCTTTCGGCAGCCGCCAAAGGAGCGATCACCTGGGCCTGAATGTCCGTAGCTGTGGGTGCGCATTGCGCGAGGGCCATGCTCTTGGCCTGTTTGTGATACTCCATGTGCAAGCTGGCCATGATCAGGCGGTACTGTGCCGGATCGAGATGTTCCAGAACACTGAGGCCGCTGCAAAGCTCAGCGCCCGTGGCCAATGCACAGGCATGCAGGCCCTTGATGTGGTTGCGGTTCACATGCCACCATGGGATCCGCACACGGATGCCTCCTTCCTGCATGGGCATCACGCGGAAGCCATGTGGGCTATTGAACGGGATCTTCCAATTCAGCCCTTGGTTCAGCAGGAAGCGCTTCCATGGACTGGTGCGCGCAGCTCGAAGAAGAGCGGGTAGGTTCATGTCTTGAGGTGAATAAGCAATTCTCAATATTCAATGATCAATAACCAAGGCAACTGCCTGCAGATCCGCGCTTCGTTCACTATTGAACATTGGATATTGGACATTCATCATTTCGAAAGGACGGCCGCCAGGTCGGGCTTGAAGTAGCGATCGCTCTTCAACACCTTACCGTCCTCGCGGTAGATCGGCTGGCCGTTCGCGTCGAGCTTGCTCATGTTGCTCCGCTGGATCTCAACAAAAACATCGGCGATCTTGTTCTGAAGGCCGTGTTTGAGGATCGTGCCGCAAAGGATGTAGAGCATATCGCCCAAGGCATCCGCGACTTCCACCAGATCGCCGCGGTTCGCGGCTTCCAAGTACTCCTCATTCTCCTCGCGCATCAGCGTGTAACGCAGTTGTGCATCCTTGTCCCCGATCGCGCCGATCGGTGCATCCGCGTTGCTGATGCGGAAGGCATCGTGGAAATCGCGTACGTGGTTGATCGTATCGAACAGGCTGAGTTGTTGGGTGGCGGTAGTAGGCATGCGACCAAGGTAGGCGGCCACCGCACGGTCACAATCGCTCCCGGTAAAGCGTGCGCTTCTGGGTGCTCTCGAACGGTCGGTGTATGTAGTACGCATGTCCACCATGCACGCGGATCTGCTCCAGCCATTTGTCTTCGAGCATGCGCTTCGGTCCCAAGTGCCCGGTGCTGGGATCGATGGCACACAACCAGTTGCGGCCATCCTGCTCGAACAACGTGTACACAGCGCCATGCGATCGGTCCTGCATCACACGTCCTGCCCAAGCGCGGCCGGACTTCCCTTTGTGATAGGTGAACGGCACGACGTCGATCGCTTCTCTCCTTGCGGTGAACCGCCGCAATTGGCCAGCGGTGTGGTCGAAGACAAGGATCGTATCGTTGCGAACGAACGAAGGCGCATAGGGCGCTTTGAAGTACTGATCGTTGTGGAATCCGGTCATATATCCGGCCCATGTTTCGCGATCGATGCCGGTGCGTAATGCGGCATCCATGGCAACTACTTTATCGTGGCCGCTCATGTACTTGTACTGGCTGCGGAAGAGTTCCATCACGAACGTGTCCTGCACCGAGCAGAAGATGCTCACGATGTCGCTCACGGGTTCATAGGCCAAGTGATCAAAGCCCGGATACGTGGGGTCAAAATCACTGCCCAACCAGTGGCCGGCCAGGCTATCGGTCCATGGACGTATGGCTTCCTCGAAGGTTGAACTGACCATTGTCTTGAAGATGATCCGTTCATCGGTACGTTGGACTGACCACACGCGGTCCGTGCCGAGCACGTAAGCCTCTCCCCTTCTTCCAATATGCAATCCGGTGCATTCGCCTGGTACCGGCTTACGTGCAACCTCGTTGAGCAGCGTGTCCATCAGCACGAGAACGACATCGCGATAGATCTCCACTCCCACCCTTGCCTGATCGCGCCACATTCGCGGATACGCGTAGGCCAGCACCCACAAACCATCGGCCCCTGGCTCGAACAGCGCAGCGTGCAGCGTATCGCTTTGGAAGATGACCTCGGGCGCAGGGCGCTTTGCGGCATAGTCGGGCAGCACGATACCGTCCGGAACGAGCAGCACCAGCAACCGTACTGCTCCCGTTCGGAGCACAATGGATGTTGGCTGGTATCCGAATCTCCTGACCCACAGCCGTGATCCCGTTACACCCGAAAAGCGATGCACGAAAACACCGGTCTCGTCCGTTCGACCGAGCACCTGCCCTGCTTCCGTGCTGACCTCCGCTAACTCCCCGGGCTCCTTACTGATGCTGTCCACCACAGCGATCTCCACGGCGCTTTGGGCGCGTGCCAAGCACCCGCACAGGACCACACAGGTCATCAAGACAAGTCTCGTCGTGTTCCGCATTGGCACCACTTGCATTGTGAAGATGCAAAGGCCACCGTCTTTGCATAACCTTGTTCAAGGCGAAGGTTGAACATCAACGAGGAACGTATGGCACGAAGATCCACGATCACCGACCCGTACACCGCACTTGGTGTGCATGAAAGCTCGACCGCAGCCGAGATCAAGCGGGCCTATCGCGAACGTGTGTTGCGCTGCCATCCGGATCGCGATCCGTCGCCGAACGCCGCGGAAGTATTCAGGAATGTGCATGAAGCCTATCGTGTTCTCAGCGATCCCGCGCAGCGCTATTTGTTCGAGCGCGGCCGCGCTTCAAGCTCGGAGAATATACGCCCCGGCCCAGCGCCCTCTCAACGCCGACGTGATCACAATGCGGAACAAATACCGATGGAAGAACCCGAGCGCGCTATCGATCCATGGCTGTTCAAGGGCTTGCACATCACGGGATTGCTCTTCGGGCTTGGGTGCGTCGGGGGTGTCGGCACAGGCTACCTCTTCAACGATTGGCCGCCGCTGATGCTTGCGTTCATGCTGCCCGGACTGGTGGTGCTGCCCGATTGTTGGGCGGTGCTCTTCTCAAAAGAGAAAGCCCCGATGCGTCGAGGCTTTCGTTGGTAGTTGAACTCGTGTGCTAGACACCCACGTCCATCATCCAGCCGAAGGGATCGGCGGTACGACCTCTGCGGATATCGTCGAGCACGGTGGCCACATGGTTGCTGAAGCTGTTCTCGGCCAAGTTCGGCATGGTGTATTCCTCATTGCCGTATGCAATGCTCGCGATGTGCGCTATGGTGGCAGCAGTACCTGCACCGAAAGCCTCCTTCAAGGTTCCCTTGCGGATGGCCTCCGTTACTTCCGCCACGCTCACACGCCGCACCTGCATGTCGATGCCTTCTTTTTGGGCAATGCGGATGATGCTGTCACGCGTTATGCCTTCCAGAATGGTACCGCTTGTTTCCGGTGTCATCAGCGTATCGCCAATACGGAAGAAGACGTTCATCGTACCACTTTCCTCGAAGTACTGATGCGTTTCACCATCGGTCCACAGGATCTGGTGGAAGCCCTTGTCCGCCGCCAGTTTCGCGGGGTACAATGAGGAAGCATAGTTGCCACTGCATTTCGCCGCGCCGGTTCCACCGGGGAACGCACGGCTGTATTCCGTTTCGATCTTCACCCGCACGGCATCCTTATAGTAGCCGCGCACCGGGCACGTGAAAATGATGAAGCGGTAGGTGTCGCTTGGGCGCACACCAACATACTCGTCGCTGGCATACATGAACGGGCGGATGTACAAGGCACCCTCCGCATCGCGTGGGATCCACTTGTGATCCATACGCACCAACTCGGTCATGCCTTCGAGGAAAATATCCTCCGGGATCTCGGGCATGCACATGCGATGAGCACTGCGGTTCATCCGGGCAATGTTGTCCTTCGGGCGGAAGATCGATACGCGACCATTCGCACCGCGATACGCTTTCTGGCCTTCGAAAATGCTCTGGCCATAATGCAACGTGATCAGCGCCGGGCTCATTTCCATCTTGCCAAAGGGCTCAATGACCGCCTGCTGCCATTGCCCGTCGCGGTAGTCCATTACGAACATGTGATCACTGAACACGCGGCCGAACACGACCGACTCAAGGTCGATGCCGGACAGGCGGCTGTGCTGCGTTGGATGGATGGCGATCTTCCGGTCTGTGCTGATCATGCTCATTGGTTTCGTTCCGTTGCCGTACTTCGGGGATCGGCCCGAAGGTATGCGTGGCCGCGTTCTACGCAGGTCTCAAACGAAAGTATGATCGGTCGGTAGCATGAAGGACATACATGATGTGCTCCGCACCCATTGGGGTTATGCGTCCTTCAGGCCGCTGCAGGAAAGTGTGATCAGGCAAGTGCTCGCCGGGGACGATACACTTGCCCTTTTGCCGACCGGCGGTGGCAAATCGCTATGCTATCAGGTACCCGCCTTGGCCATGGGCAAGCTCTGTTTGGTGGTATCGCCATTGATCGCCCTGATGAAGGACCAGACCGATCGGCTGAAGATGCAGGGCATTCCCGCGAAGGCCATGTTCAGCGGTATGGCATACGCGGAATTGGAGAATGCCCTGGAAGCCTGTGCCTTGGGGAAGAGTGCATTCCTCTATGTAAGCCCGGAGCGACTACGAAGCGAATTGTTCTTGGCACGCGCCAATCGCTTGCCGGTCGGTCTCATCGCCGTGGACGAGGCCCACTGCATCAGCCAATGGGGCTATGATTTCCGACCTGCCTACATGGCCATTCAAGAAGTGCGCTCGAAATTCCCGGGCGTACCCGTGCTGGCACTCACCGCAACGGCCACACCGGAAGTCGCGCAGGATATCATGTCAAAGCTGGCCTTCCGCAAGCCAGGACTTTTACGAGCACCCTTCCAACGACCTGAACTCAGCTTTTGGGTTTCACAGGGCGAAGACAAACTGGGACGGTTGCTGCGCATCGCTCGGAAAGTTGATGGAAGCGGGATCGTTTACCTCCGTGATCGGAAAGGCACTGCGCGCATTGCACGTTCCTTGAACGAGCACGGCATCTCCGCAGTGGCATACCACGCTGGTCTTTCCATGGAGGAACGTGACGCCGTGCAGCGTGATTGGACTGCTGGCAAGGTGCGCTTCGTTGCGGCCACGAACGCCTTCGGCATGGGCATAGACAAAGGGAATGTGCGCGCGGTGGTACACATGGACCTACCACCCGATCTTGAAAGTTGGTATCAGGAAGCCGGGCGCGCGGGGCGCGATGGTTCGCCGAGCTACGCCTTTCTGTTGCACGGCCCAGGTGATGATGCCCGTGCACGCGAGCGATTGCTCTCGAGCTACCCCTCACTGGCTGAAGTGCGGCAGGTCTATCAGTCCTTTGCCGATACGCACCGCATCGCATTGGGCGCCGGGAAGGATGAGACCTATGCCCTCGACCTGCGCGACTTGGCGAAGCGCACACAACTGCACCCTGCTTCAGTGCTCAACGCGCTCAAGGCTCTTGAACTCAATGCTGACATTGCTCTGAGCGATGGCCTGCACAGCCCATCCAGAGTGCTATTGACAACCGGCCCCAAAGCCGTGTACGACTTGCGCATGAACGATCAGCGACTTGGGCCGCTGCTTGAAGCCTTGCTTCGCCTTTACGGTGGCCTGTTCGAGGAAGCTGCCTTGGTGGAGGAACTGCGCATCGCACAGCATCTCCAGTGGAGTACGAACACCGTTAAGGAACGATTGAGCGAACTACAGCGGCTAGGCCACTTGAGCTATGTCGCCAGCAACAATGCACCGGCCGTTACGCTCATGGTACCAAGACGCGATGCCCAACGCCTCATGTTGAACGCCGATGCCCTCGCAGCGCGCAAGCAACGTGCTTCAGTGCGGCTCGAGGCCATGATCGCATTTGCCGACCCGGGTGCACAATGCCGCGAGCGTGCCGCACTTGCGTATTTCGGCGAAGCGACTGATGACTGCGGTCGCTGCGACCGCTGCGCCACCAGAAAGTCACCGGAAAGGAACCTCCAAGCCAAGGCCCGGTGGGAGGCCGACCGATGAAACGCCAAGAACCGGGAACACGATCGATCACGTTGCCATGAGGCTCCAACGATCATTCTATCTGCGGGAAAACGTATTGACCATTGCCAGAGAACTTCTGGGCAAAGTGATCGTTACCGGGAACAGGGGCGACCGCACGGCTGGCATCATCACTGAAACAGAAGCTTACGCCGGTATGCACGACCGCGCATCACATGCTTTCGGTGGGCGCCGATCATTGCGGAATGAACAGATGTACGCCAAGGGCGGCACGGCATACGTGTACGTGTGTTACGGCATCCATAAACTCTTCAACATCGTTACAAACGTGGAGGATGTACCCCACGCAGTATTGATCCGGGCAGTTCATCCGATCGAAGGTGAACCACTGATGCTGGAACGGCGCCGAATAGTGAAAGCCCCAAGGCGACCGGGTCAAGTTGCTGGCGGGCCGGGCACGCTGACCTCAGCACTGGCGATCGGAATGGAACACAACGGCATCGATCTCGTGAACGGGATCATCGCAATAGAGGACAGAGGCTACACGATCCCGGCGGGTTCCATCCGCATCGGTCCTCGTATCGGGATCGAGGGTTCGAAAGAAGCTGCGCTGCTCCCCTACCGCTTCCGTGTCGCCAAGGATCATTCCTTCGCAGCATGAGCAAACGCATCGTGTTCATGGGCACGCCGGAATTCGCGGTTCACTCCCTGCATGCACTGATCAAAACCGGTGTGGAAGTCGCGGCCGTGGTGACGGCGCCCGATAAGCCAGCAGGTCGTGGCCGACAATTGCGATCATCGGCGGTGAAACAACGTGCTCACGACTTGGGCCTACATGTTCTTCAACCGGAGAAATTGAAGGATCCCGGATTCCAGCAAGCGCTCAGGGACCTTCGAGCTGATCTGTTCGTGGTCGTAGCGTTCCGCATGCTTCCCGAGAGCGTTTGGGGCATGCCCCCACTCGGTACCATCAACTTGCATGCATCGCTGCTACCGCGATACCGCGGCGCTGCGCCCATCAATTGGGCGGTTATGAATGGTGAGCAGATCACAGGTGCTACCACTTTTTTCATCCGGCACGAGATCGATACCGGGGACATCCTGATGAGCGAGGAATTGGCGATCGGCCAGGATGAGACCGCTGGGGAATTGCATGACCGTCTTGCGTTGATGGGTGGTTCTCTCTTGGCCAGAACGGTGAGCGCGGTTCTGTCCAACACCGCTTCCTCACGGGCCCAAGCTGGATCATCGGACGATGTGCTGCCAAGTGCGCCCAAGCTGAACCCTGAAGTATGCCGCATCAACTGGTCTCAACCGGCCAAGCGCGTACACGATCATGTCCGCGGCCTCTCGCCTTCCCCGGGTGCATGGACGACCATTGTGATGAACGGACACACCGGTCATTTCAAAGTGCTGCGCTCCTCGCTTACCAAGAGCCCGACCAATGGTGCAACGCCGGGCGCGATCGACCTCCGCCCAAATCGATTGTGGGTTGCCTGTGCGGACGATTGGTTGGATTTGTTGGAGGTACAAGCAGAAGGAAAGCGTCGTATGAACGCTGCTGAATTCGTTCGCGGCCTACGCCCGGACAAGACCATTTCCCTGCAATGAACACGCGAATACTTGTGCTGACGCTGTGCATCGTGGTCTTGACTTTCACGGGGATCCGCGCACAGGTCATCGCCTCTATGGACTCTCTGCAGTGCCCTGCTGGCAAGGGTCCTGTGCGCAGTATGGTACTTTCCTCAGATAGCATATCAACGTGCGCATTGATCTGCATTGATGCTGAAGTAAGCCCTCACTTGCATCAGTATCACGATGAACTTGTACAGGTATTGGATGGTGAGGCGATGATGCTTCTGGGTGACTCCGTCATCAGCATCCACGCAGGCTCGATCATCCCGATCCCGATGAATACACCGCATGCCGTGCGGGTCATCGGTGATGTTCCGTTGCGCCTGATCTCAACACATTATCCAGGAATGGATCAGCGCGATCGCGTTTTTGTTGAACCCGGACCGGTTTGGAAGCGGCGCTGAAAAGTGTTGGCATGGCATCTGCTGAAACTGGCTCTGGTGGCGGCTTATAGGAGGAGTTATCAACAAACCCCCTGTTTTTTCAACATTTTCCGAAGGTTGCCCCTGAAACCCTTGACGGGCGGGCCTTTGCGGATACATTTGACCCCGAGCCGTAACAAACCCACGGTTCGAACAAAACCCAAACCACATGAACAAAGCAGAACTGATCGAAAGCGTAGCCGCCGAGGCGAAGATCTCGAAGGCAGATGCGAAGCGTGCAATTGACAGCTTCGTGAGCAGCACCCACAAGGCGCTGAAAAAGGGCGACCGTGTGGCCCTCGTAGGCTTCGGCACCTTCTCGGTGACGCAGCGCAAGGCCCGCAAAGGCCGTAACCCACAGACGGGCAAAGAGATCAAGATCGCTGCCAAGAAGGTGGTGAAGTTCAAGGCTGGTGCTGAATTGGCTAAGAAGCTGAAGTAAGCCCGTCCCACGGATAATGAGAGGTCCCTCGCGAGAGGGACCTTTCTTTTTTCCACACCTTCAACACCACCGATCTGATCCACCCGCCCATGACGGACGAACAACTGTACACCGAACTCTGCGCGTTCATCTCCGAGAATAAACGTGCGCTCTTCGATCGCATCGCTCCTGAGCGCATGCGCCATGTAACCGTTGTGCTCGAGGATATCTATCAAAGCCACAATGCGAGCGCAGTGGTGCGCACGTGCGATCTGCTAGGGGTTCAGGATATCCATGTGATCGAGAACCGCAACAAGTACACGCTCAACCCTGACGTGACGCTTGGCAGCAGCAAGTGGGTGGATCTTCATCGTTGGCGCGAAGGATCCGACAACACCATGGATTGCATCCGGTCGTTGAAGGCGAAGGGCTATCGTATCGCCGCCACATCGCCGCATGGGCATAGTGTTGACCTGAAGGATCTCGATCTCAGCACGCCGATCGCGTTCTGTTTCGGTACGGAGTTGGAGGGATTGAGCAAAGAGTTGCTCGCGGAAGCGGACACCCGTGTACGCATTCCGATGCATGGTTTTACCGAGAGCTACAACATCAGCGTTAGTGCTGCCATTGTGCTCTTCACGGTCACCGAGCGATTGCGAACGAGCAATGTGCCATGGGAACTGAGCACCGAGGAGACGATCAAGCTGAAACTCGAATGGGCCAGAAAAACGCGATACCACTCTTCGCTCATCGAAGAAAGATTGCGCCAACGTTCCGCGGACAATGAGGGGGCGATCGTCTGATCCTTGATCCATTGTGGATCGGTCGATGATCGGTGCGCCATGAACATTGCGTGGTGGAAAATGGAACATTACCGCGACAAGTCACGTTCAAGTGCGCCGGTACATTTGGTCAAACACTAAAACACCATAACAATGGGAAAAGGTGATAGGAAGACGAAGAAAGGAAAGCGTACCGCTGGTAGCCGTGGCAAAGCCCGTCCCAGCAAGCGCGCACGCGTAGCCTCTGCGAAGAAGGCCGGCGCCAAAAAGGCTGCTCCGAAGAAGGCCGCCAAGAAAGCAGCTCCGAAGAAGAAGGCTGCTGCGAAGAAGAAGAAGTAAGCAGTATACGCTACAGAGCGAAGGCCCTTCGGTAACGAGGGGCCTTCTGCTTTTTCAGCCCATCACGGCTGCAACCGCGACCGTTGCCAACCTCCGTGCGTTTGGCGTTCGAACAAAATGCGATCGTGCATTCTGTTCCTGCCTCCTTGCCAGAATTCAATGCGCAACGGGCGTACACGGATGCCGCCCCAATGAAAGGGCCTTGGGACTTCGACATCCTTGAATCGTCCTTCCCAACGCGCATAGCGTTCCATCATCCTTTCGCGCGACCCTACCTGCATGCTTTGGTCGCTGGCCCACGCTCCTATCCTGCTATCCCTGGGGCGCGTGCTGAAGTACTCATCGCTCTCTACGGCGCTCACACGCTCCGATCGGCCCTCGATCCGCACCTGGCGCTCCAACTGCGGCCAAAAGAACGTGAGCGCGGCGCGCGTATCCGCATCCAGGTCCATGGACTTTCGACTGTTGTAGTTGGTGAAAAACACGAACCCTGCAAGATCGAATGAGCGGAGCAGCACTATCCTGCACGCCAAGTGATCGCCCGCAGCCGTTGCCAAGGCCATGGCGTTATGCTCAGGAACTTGTTCGTCAGCGGCATGTTGCAACCAACGTCCGAACAGCACGATCGGATCCGTCCCGGCGTCGTCTTCGGTAAGTATGCGCTTCCCGTAATCGTTGCGTAGGTCGACGGTGGTAGGTTTATGCTCCTGCATGGTCCAAGTGTATCGCTACGAAGTTATTTGACGCAACCCATGGCGGTCCTTCACCGTCATTCGAGCGCACCGTCGATCCATTTACCTTGTTGCGGATTTCGAAATGGCAAAGGATCCTTTGGAACTGGACCCGCAGAATGCACTGCAACCACAACGCGGCAGGTTGCTTGTATCCGGTCCTTACTTGCCCGACCCGTACTTCAGGCGCACCGTGGTGCTATTGTGTGAGCACGATGAGGAGGGATCGTTCGGCTTCGTGCTGAACCGGTTCGTTGATCTTGAGATCGGTGACCTCGTGGAGGGCTTCCCCAGGATCCGAACGCGCATTTCCATCGGAGGTCCGGTCCAGAGCGGAAACCTCTATTACCTGCACACCATCGGTACCCGATTGGAAGGAAGTCAGGAAGTGATCGCCGGAGTCTTCATGGGTGGTGATTTCGAACAACTACGTGCGTTACTCTCTGCCGATGAGACGCTCGCCAAGCACGTCCGCTTCTTCGTAGGGTACAGCGGTTGGGGAAAAGACCAACTGAGCGGGGAAATGGATCAGAAGTCGTGGTTGGTCGGGCCCAGCACCAAGCAGCGGATCATGAACACCAAGCGCGATGATCTCTGGGCGCAGACCTTACGCAGCATGGGCGGCGAATTCGCTCCACTAGCGGGCTTCCCGGAGGACCCAACGCTCAACTGAGCACCAAAGCGTTCAGCAGATCCACCAAGTGTTGGGCTGCTCGATGCGCGTATCGCTTCGTTCGATATGCACCGGCCCATTGTATACCGCGTACGGCGTTGGTGAAGAACAATTCATCCGCTGCCAGGAGGTTCTGGGGGTTCAGCGAACACTCGTAAACCTTCATGCCGTTCGCCAACGCGAGATTGATGATCTGCATGCGCATGATGCCACCGAGACACCCGTCGGAAAGCGAGGGTGTGTATAACACTCCATTGCTCACGATGAACAAATTCCCGCTGCTGCTCTCTATGATGTTGCCACGGTCGTTCTGCAGCAAGCAATCATCCAACCCGCGCTCTTGGCTCCAGAGGCCGGCCATGATGTAGTACTGGCAGTTCAACGTTTTGTGTATGCTCAGCACATTCACGGGTTTGCGCATCTCCGGCCAAATGTCGACGGTGAGCCCGGTCTCGTTCAGCGTGTATTTCTCTTGTGAAAGAGGCAGCAGTTCAATAGTGTATCCACCGTTGCTGCTTTCAGGACGGTATTGGCCCCGCCCTTCACGGAAGAGCGTAAGTCGGCATCGACCGCTGAGGATGCCCGTGCGCTGTACGAGCAGTTCGATGTTCTGTGCGAGCGTGTGCAGATCCAATCCATCGGGGCGTTCGATCCTCAGAACCTTCAATCCTTCCTGACAGCGCATCCAATGCGACTCCAAAAAAGACGGCTTGCCGCGCACTACCCGTATGCTCTCGAAGACACCATCCCCATAGTGATAGGCTCGATTGTCCAATGCAATGGCCGGACGATCGCCTTCCATCACCTGCCCGTTCACGATCACCCACGGCCGCATGTCAGATCCTTTTCAAT
>CADECG010000074.1:16923-19544 GCA_902825795.1 uncultured Bacteroidota bacterium | reverse complement strand
CAAGTTCCCCGTGGTAGCCAAATGGGTCAGGAGGCAGATCGCAAGGCGTGGGAAGGGTATGCCCGCCATGGCTGCACATTTTGGCCGTAACGCGCATACGTGTGGGACCGGTCATGGCTGCGTCGGGAACGGTGATCTGTCCCGTGTACACAGGTCCGGCGAGGTGATCGACGGAAAGCAATGTTTCGCCCACGTCGTCCAATTGACCGTCGTGGTTCAGGTCGATCCAGATGCGCAGGTTCATATGCGGGCTGATGATGTTGTCGATCGTAAAGCCCACCGTTACCGCATAGGTGACACCCTTTTCAAGTGTGGTGGTGAGTCCCGTGTTCACGTAACTGTTGTTCGGGTAATTCTCGATATCGGTACTCGTGCGATCGATTGTGTTACACGCGAAGTGCGTAATGCCCGGCATGCTGGCAGCATATGGAATGGCGGTAGAGGGCACGCACCATTGGGCGTTGATGCCGGCAGCGGTGAACACCCAGGCAACGGAGAGGAAAGTTCTTGTCATGGCCATTGGTTTTGGTTCGGCCAATTGACAATGCGGAGTGGCTGTCGGTTGCACCCGCTGTGACCAACAGGGGGCCTTGTCAGGCAACGGTCGATAGTGGCAACCAACGGCGTGACGAACTACCTGATGGACCGTTGAGCCTACTGCATATAGGTGGAATGATGCTTTTGTCGCAGCGGCGGTCACAACCCAGCAGCTGGAAGCCGACCCTAATCAATGATCAGCGTGATGCGGAACACACCTACATCTGTAACACCGGTGATCCGATAAGCACCTGCGGCCACGCCATCCGGAATGTCCAGGGACCCAATGTTCTGGTCACCAACGCTGCTGATCCGAAGTTCGCGTGACCAACGGCCATCGAATGAAGCAAGCTCGGCATGTCGAAGTCGAGTGCCACATCCGTGCAGCGTCACTATTCCGTGACTCACAGGATTCGGTGAAATGAGAGGGTGGGAGCATGGGTGGTGAACCGGCTCAACACCGACGTGCAGGCCGGTCTCAATTTTCACCAAGCACGATTCGGGGTTCCCCTGCTCGCTAACTCCTCCAATGGCGGCCAGCGAGAGATCATCAAAAAGAAGCCCGTCCTCGAGCCATTCACCATCTCCGACGTGATCGATGATCTGGATACCTCCGTTGCCGAATGCAGGATCCAGTTGTCCGGCGTTGCTGACACGCGCCCAAAAGAGATTACCGATCCCCGCACTGCTTATTGCACCAAGGAGCAGCCACCCCCCGTATGGTTGCATCACCAACTTGTTGATGTAGTACACTGAGTCTTGGACGAAGGGCAGGGTAAGTGTCCCATTCAGTCCGAAACTCGGGTCAGGCGCACCTGCTGCATTCAACATGGAAACGAACGCACTACCGACCATGCCGCCTCCCGAGGCTCCGCAGATCAGTGTTCTTCCGTCCGAAAGCGCGAGCACATCGCCTGGCGTGTCGTAGGAACCATAACCTAGTTGATGCTCACCGCCTGTTCCGAAGCCCAAGTCGGGGGCCCCACTTTCGTCGAACCGCATTAGAACCACATCCGTGAAACCGCTCGTCCCAGTGCCGAAGTATGCAGTAATACTGCCTGATGGCCCGTGCGAGTGCGCACCTCTACGCCACGAAGAATTGTCGTGCCCTGTACTTAGCACTCCGTTGATCCCGAAATCCAGATCTTGTGTTCCGTCAAGATTGAACTTCACGAACTTGACGATACCGTCGCATTCCACCATGATCAGGGTGCTGTTGTCCGGCAGCACCAGCATAGAACGCAGGAAGACGACCACTCCTGTTTCCGAGTAGACCGCAGGTTGGCCGTTGTTGAAAGCCGGATCGATACCGCCGTCGGCCATCAGCCTGATGACGAATGCAGTGCTCATCCAACCGCCTCCACAGGTCATGTGGTCGTCATCGTGTATGTGCAAGTGCCTGATGAACTCATTGCCTGCGAACAGGTCTACCGTCAGCTGGCCGTCCGTACCGAAGCTCAGTACCGGTGAACCATCCTGTTCGCGGCAAAGCACCGCGCCTTCAAGGTCGCACCCACCGACGATCATCAGGCGTCCGTCGCTGCGTCGCTCCATATCCCTTACGCCGCTGAAGATGCAAGTCTCTTGCAGCGTAACAATGCCGTTGTTCCCAAAGGTGGTCACAATGTTTCCGGGCTGTGCATGGAGCGGGCCTGATACGGTCAAGGTTACTGCGATGGTCAGTAGGGGGCGCTTAAGCATGCCGGGAAGGTATGAGCCGTTGACAGTCCTACTTCGCCCTCGGGTGGAACTGCATGATGTTGCTGCGCAGGTAGTCCCGGTCCAAGTGTGTGTAGATCTCGGTGGTGGTAATGCTAACGTGGCCCAACATCTCCTGCACCGCGCGCAGATCGGCGCCGCCTTCCACCAAATGTGTCGCGAACGAGTGCCTGAAGGTGTGCGGGCTGATGGTCTTGCGAATGCCGGCTTTCACGGCGAGTTTCTTCACCAAGTTGAACACTGAAATGCGCGAAAGGCCGCCGCCGCGTGTATTAAGGAAGAGGATATCCTCGGCGGCTTTTTGCACGGGCAGGTGCACGCGTTCTTCGTTGTGGTACACGTCGATCTGCTTCATGGCTTCCGGA
>CADECG010000074.1:0-16897 GCA_902825795.1 uncultured Bacteroidota bacterium | reverse complement strand
GGTCGTTCCTTGTCGCCTTTGCCGATCACCCGCACGAAGCCTTCGCTGAAATGAAGTCGGCTCAGCCGCAGTGTGCATAGCTCGCTCACACGCAAGCCACAGCCGTATAGTGTTTCCAGCATGGCTCTGTTACCGTGGGCCATCGGGCGGCTCATATCGAAGGCCGCCACCATGGCATCGATCTCCTGTAGGGTGAGGAAAGTCGGAAGTTTGCGGCCAAGGCGTGGCATGTCCACCAGTTCCGTCGGATCGGTTTTCAGGATCCGCTCCACGCGCAAGCACTTATAGAAGCAGCGCACCGCGCTCAGCAACCGTGCCTGACTGCGCGCGCCCAACCCATCTTTCGCGACAGCGGTGATGAAGGCTTGGATGTCTTCCAACGAGAGGTGAACAACATCGAGTGCCGGTGAATGCACTTCACAGAACCGCAGCAGTTTGCCCAGGTCCCGCACGTAGGCTTCCACCGAACGGTCGCTCAGCGACCGCTCAAGTTTCAGGTAAGTGCGGAACAGGTCCGTGGCCTCAGCGTTTCCCACACTGCAAAGCGCGCTGTTATTGCGTGAAGTAGTTGAAGCATTTGTGGTAGGTAATGCACGATCGCCTGTGCATCACCATCTCATATCGACTTCAGGAAAGTCATGGTATCCATGCCGTCGGCGTAGTCGTCCACCGCTGGATATTGCGATCGCCCGAAGGGAACATGACCGTGACCAACAATACACTGGATCTCTTCACGCCGTGATGACAGTTCAGAAAGCACTGTAGCACGATCGTCATATCGTTCGATGTGGACCGAGGCTACCGGACTTGCCAATGCTTCCGCCTCGCGTACGAGCAGGAACCCGTTCTCGACCAGGTCCACCCGTTCCAACAGCCACACGGCTTTGTTGTAGTCGTAGTTGTTGCCGTATTTGTTGTGGTTGACAATGTCCTTCCACGGGTAGATGGCGCCGAAGAAGCGGTCCAGGTCGAAATTCCTCGGCACGTAAAGCTTGCTCACATTGCGGCACCCCAATCCGAAATAGCGGAACACGTCCTCGCCCAAGGCGCCCAGTTCGGAGTCGCTTTCCGATCCGTCAAGCACGGCAACGCTCACCCTGCCTTTGCGCAACAGCCTGGGTAAGTGCCCGAAGTAATGCTCGAAGTAACGCGCTGTGTTGTTGCTGCCCGTGGCGATGATGGCATCCACAGCACCCAGCTTTGCTTCATCCACGGTCACCAGTTCGTTGATGCCCGGTGCGGATCGCTCCAGAAGGGCCAAAGCAGCCGGTAGCAGCACGTTGTCCTGGCTGCTCAGTTTCACTCTTGCCCGATGGCCGGAAAGAACAACGCATAGCAGATCATGGAACCCCACCATGGGGATGTTGCCCGCCATGATGATCCCGACGGATCGCTGGGTGCCGGGGGTGGGGGCCGTCGGTAGCCACGAGCGCAACGACTGTTCTTCAAGCATCGCCGAAAGTGACCCCAGCATGTGCCTTACGTTGGCCGGGGTGAACCAGCCGTTGACGATACCGGACCGGTCGATGGCTTGTTCGAACCCTGCGTACTCATCCTCGCTCAGGCCGCAGGAAAAGCCCGGCCATGTTACCGAGCGTCCGAACAGGCCGAATACGTTCCCGAGTTGAATGAAGGCGCCGAGGCGCAGCTCGAAGGGTAGTTGGGTCACGGGTATATTTGGCCCGCCTTCGCCGTGGATCTTGCGAGCGGGGCGCGAAAATAGACCGGACCAATGGCCATCACGATCACCGAGGAATGCATCAACTGCGGAGCATGCGAACCCGAATGCCCCAACAATGCGATCTATGAGGGCGGGGCCGAATGGCGCATGAGCGATGGCACCAGCTTGAAAGGGCAACTGACCACTCCCATGGGCAATACGTATGAGGCCGGGACCGTCCAAACCCCGGTTGCCATGGATGTGTACTACATCGTTCCGGATAAATGCACCGAGTGTACCGGCTTCCACGACGAACCACAATGCGCTGCGGTTTGCCCCGTGGATTGTTGTGTGGATGACCCCGACCATCGCGAAACGAAGGAGCAGTTGATGGCGAAGAAGGAATTCATGCACTTGTAGCGCGAGGTCTCGTGCTTCGATGCACCGGCTCCGCTCGACATGACAAGATCCCGAACTCGCGAGGTTTACCCGTCTTCTGGAACAATGAGCACTAACCGGCGCGGTCTTGGCGTTTGCACTGCCATGCGGGCTTTTGTTGCGATCATTTCCTGTTCAGTTGCAACGGTCGTCGTTGCGCAGGGGGCCGCTGTTCCGGATCCGGTGTTGGCAGGGCACATACACCGATTGGCGGAAGCGGATGCTGATACAACCAGACTATCCGCCAGTGCTGCGTTGAAGGCCGATCTTCTACTTGCACTGAATTCCCCGGAGGCTTTTTCGCGCGACTTTTCCACTGTGCCGTTGAGCCGTGTCGATGCACCCGACGGGAAGTTCCGGTTGTTCACTTGGAATGTCCCGATGGAAGATGGTTCCCATCATTTCGAAGGCCTGCTGTTGGTGCGGAACGGAAAGAAGGCCGCTGTGATCGAACTGCATGACCAGACCGGCTCGCTGGGGGTTCCGGAGCGAACTGCGCTCGGCTCCGATCGTTGGTACGGTGCGCTCTACTACGCCGTGATACCTGTGAAGAGCGGCGGAAAGGTGCTCTACACCCTGCTCGGATGGAAGGGTTTCAGCAAAGTGGAAGTACGAAAAGTGGTGGAGGTGTTGAGTTTCAAGGGAGCTACGCCGCGATTCGGGGCAGAGGTATTTGAAGTGCTCGATGCAAAGGGAAAGCCTGAGCGCGTTCGCAAGTCGAGGCTCGTTTTCGGCTTCAATTTCCAAGTGAGCATGAGTTTGAAGTGGGATGAAGCCAGTGCGAGGATCATTTGTGATCACTTATCGCCTTCGCGCCAGGACCTGAATGGCCAGTGGCCGTTTTATGGCCCCGACATGAGCTATGATGCCTACGTGTGGGAAAGGAACCACTGGGCCTATCAACGGGATATCGACGCCCGCGATACCGGCCGCGACGGCAAGCCATGGAACCAGCCGCCGCGCGAATAGCAGCTTGGCCCACTCTGACATAAAGCGAAAGCCCCGACTTGTCGGGGCTTTCGCTTTATGAACGAAGAGAGATCAGCGCTGCACAACGATGCGCTGCACAGCACGCGCACCACCTGAGATCACCTCAAGGTTGTAGATGCCTTCGGCTGCGGCGCCCAGATCCAGCGCAACGCGCTGCGTTGCAGCAATGGATCGTTGGTCCAGCACAACGCGTCCCATGGCGTCAGTAACGCGCAACTGGATGGTCCCGGAAAGGTTGCTGGGCAGTTCCACGGTGAAACTTCCGATGTTCGGATTCGGGTAAACGCTTACACCAGCCAGCGCTCCGAACTCCGCAATGCCAACAACATCATCGATCCCATCCACGGTGTTTCCGCAGTTGCCCAGCCACTGGTCAACATTCGGATAGGTGACGTTGAATTTGCCGTAGAAGTCATTGAAGTTGAACGAGCAGCTCGCCTGTCCGCCGAAGAGTTGGCCCACGAAGCGACCGTTCTGGTCCCAAAGACCGCTGCCGCTGCTGCCAGGCTCGGTAGTGCCATCGTCCCAACCTTGCACGTGCCAGCACTGGGCGCCGCTCATGGTACCGGTGATCACAGGCTCTTCCTCAATGCTGAATTTCTTGATGTCGCCGCTGGGGTGGTGTATGGCGCGCACTTCCGTGGCAGCTGTACCGCTCTTGTCCCATCCGCTGAAGAACACGTTATAGGCATCGGGCAAGTTGTCATCGAGCAGGAGCAGAGCGAAGTCGCTGCCGGCGCCGCTCGCCAATTCGGTTGCGCCGCTCACGGTCTGGTTCATGCCGGGGTTCGTGGTTGGCGTACAAGCAGGACTGTTCCAGTTGAAGGCGAAGACCCATGTAGCCGGATTGCTGATCATGCAGTGGTTAGCGGTCATGAAGTAGGGGACCTCGTCGTGCGCACAGTTGTCCAGCAACGAACCTGTGCAATGGTCGCCACCACCGACCACGATGCGTGCAACGCTCCGGATCTGGTCTTCATAGCCTACGCTGATCGGGCAGATCACGTTGTTGTTGCACGATCCGCTTGCGCCAAAGCCCTTGGCCATGTCGAAACTGTCGCGGTAGCCGTGTGTTACTTGTCCGATGCGGAGCTGGCCTTGACCGGCTTTGTTCGCGGGTTCCACGTACTCGATCGTGATGCTGCTGCCTTGCATGAGGCCGACACCGAGAACCGTGTGTCCCGGATGGCTGGCTGCCGTGAATGCACCCATCGTGTGTCCGAGAGGGTTGTACACGAAGATCTGGCCGCCCTCCGGCACGACATAGGTGTTGAATTCAAAGTTGACACTGAATGCTCCAGGGCATTCGATGCCGAGCCGCCACACGCGGTCGCCATTGGCGAGTGTGCTCCAAACACCGCTGTTATCGAGCGTGAAGTCGGTTGCGTGATTGATGCCGAAACGTTGGCGCTTGCTTCCAGCGGCAAGACGTTCAGCATCTTCCACCATGTAGGTCAACGCATCCACCGCAGGCATCACTTGTACGGGCGCGGCGGGCAAAGTGCTCTTGTACTCGCTCATGCCGACAGGGCTGCCGCCGAAGGAAACCTGGGCGGAAGCGAGGGGGCTGATGAGCATTGTGGCCGCAATGGCCAGTGAGGGTATCGGTTTCTTCATGATCAAGGTTTGCGCAACAAGGGTTGAAGAGTTCGTTCTGCCACAAAAGAACGCCCGAACGGGATGGACCGTTGCCCGGTTCGACGAATTGCACAGGACATTTTTTCCACAGGCGTGGAAGGTCAGGAGGGTTAGCTCACCTTCTCGCTTTGCTTGCCGATCCGATCGGCCAGTAGCAGCTTCATCGCGGTCCACTCGTCGCGCAGACCGGCAGCGCTGATGTAATCCTGCTCCTTGCTGGCCCGTTTCATCTGGGCTTCAAGGATGTCGCAGTTCTTCTGCAACTGATCCACGCTCATGTGTTGCACCACGGGATCGGCGGCAACGCTGAAGCCCTCGGGCTCCACATAGGCCTTGCGCATGCCTTCATTGTTCACGTCGATCACGGAGGTCTGTTTCAGCACATCCGAACGGTCGCGCTTGATCTGGGTCGGCGTGATGTTGTGCGCGGTGTTGTAAGCGATCTGTTTCTGCCTGCGCCTGTCCGTCTCGTCCATTGTGCGCCGCATGCTGTCGGTGATCTTGTCAGCGTAGAAGATCACCTTGCCATTGATGTTCCGCGCAGCGCGGCCAGCTGTCTGGGTCAACGAACGGTTGCTGCGCAGGAAACCCTCTTTGTCCGCATCGATGATGGCGACGAGCGAGACTTCCGGAAGGTCGAGACCCTCGCGTAGCAAGTTCACGCCGACCAACACATCGAACAAGCCCAATCGCAACTGTCGGAGGATCTCAATACGCTCCAGCGTTTCCACGTCGCTGTGTATGTATTTGCACTTCACCCCATTGCGGCCCATGAAATCGGTGAGTTCCTCAGCCATGCGCTTCGTCAAGGTGGTCACCAGAACGCGTTCTTGCTTCACACTGCGTTGCCTGATCTCCTCTAGAAGGTCGTCTATCTGGTTCACGCTCGGGCGGATCTCGATCGGAGGGTCGAGCAGGCCGGTAGGCCGTACCACTTGTTCCACGATGATGCCTTCGCTACGCTCCAATTCGTAGTCGGCCGGTGTGGCGCTCACGAAAATGGTCTGCCCGATCATGCTCTCGAATTCATCCTGCTTCAAGGGCCTGTTGTCCATGGCGCTCGGCAGGCGGAAGCCGTATTCCACCAAATTCTTCTTACGGCTGCGGTCGCCGCCATACATGGCGCTCACTTGGCTCACGGTCACGTGGCTCTCGTCAATGACCATCAGGAAGTCGTCGGGGAAGTAGTCCAGCAGGCAGAAGGGGCGTTGGCCGGTCTGACGCCGATCGAAATAGCGGCTGTAGTTCTCGATGCCGCTGCAGTAGCCCAACTCGCGCATCATCTCCAGATCGTGCAGCGTGCGTTCCTCCAACCGTTTGGCTTCGAGGTTCTTGCCGATCTCGTGGAAGAAGGCCACTTGCCGTTCCATGTCCTCCTTGATGGCTGCCAGTGCGGCGTTCATCGTCTCGCGACTTGTTACGAAGATGTTCGCAGGGTAGATCGTGGTCGCTTCGAGTTCCTCGTGCAGTTGACGGGTTGCGGCATCGAACCGCTCGATGCGTTCCACTTCCTCGCCGAAGAAGTGCAGCCGGATACCGTCGTCGCTGTAAGCCAGTAGGATCTCCACCACATCGCCACGCACGCGGAAGTTGCCGCGCGCTGGATCCGCGTCATTGCGGCTGTAGAGTGCTTCCACCAATTGAAGCAGCAGTTTGTTGCGGCTCACGCGCTGGCCTTTCTTCACATGCACCACGCTCTTGTGGAATTCAGCCGGATTGCCGATGCCGTAGATGCAACTGACGCTCGCCACCACCAGCACATCGCGACGACCGCTAAGCAGCGCGCTCGAAGCGCTCAGTCGCAGCTTTTCGATCTCTTGGTTCACCGAGAGGTCCTTCTCGATGTACGTGTTGGTCGTGGGCAGGTAGGCTTCCGGCTGGTAGTAGTCGTAGTAGCTCACGAAGTACTCCACGCGGTTCTTCGGGAAGAAGTGCTTGAACTCACCGAAGAGCTGCGCAGCCAGCGTTTTGTTGTGGCTCAGCACCAATGTGGGCCGATCGACCTTCTCCACCACATTGGCCACAGTGAAGGTCTTTCCACTGCCCGTAACTCCCAGAAGCGTCTGGAAGCGCACGCCATCGTTGAGGCCGGCAACCAGTTGTTTGATGGCTTCCGGCTGATCGCCGGTGGGCTGGAATTCGCTGGTGAGTTCGAAGGGCATGGAAAGTTGCGCGAAGGTCGGGCTTCGCCGCCTCAGTACTTCCACCAGTAGTAGAACAACTTCACGAATTCGTTCTGCACGGTGAGCAAGCCGTCCTCGCTTTGCCACCACTGCTGTTCATCGAAGCGGTCCGTCCGGGCCCCGAAGCGGTGCACCACGATGCCAGCTTCCGCGAAGCGGTCGGTGAAGACGAAATTGACGCGCCGCATATGGAAGCGGCTGCTGAGCACGGCGATGGTGTCGAAGCGCGAGAGCCGGGCATGCGCTAGAATGGCATCAGCCTCTTCCATGGTGCTGGTGCCGATGTGCAGGGTTGTGCACTGGTCCGCTGGCAAACCGTTTCGTACGGCAGCGTTCTTGGTCATCTCCGACTCGTCGAGGTGGATGCCGTAAGGCACAAGCTCTTCGTTGACGCTGCTGCCCGTGGTGAAGAACACCGTGTTCGGCAGGTGGCGATGGACCTCAGCCGCACGCAAACCGCGATCCAGCGGAGCTCCGCCCAGGACGTACACGGCATCCACAGCCACCATTTCCTCATCCATCATCAAATAGTCGATAGCTGATCGCAGGATGGCGGTGCGGAACAGCCAAGCGCAGGTCATCAGTATCGCGACGGCCCCCAGAATGCGGAACCAAGGCTTCTTCAGCAGCGGACCAACACGTTCCCTGAAGCTTGCCATGCTACTTGCTCAATACGCTCCCGCCCAGCGGCGCATGCCCCATTCGGCGGTGAGCAGGCCGAGCAGAACGAAGAAGATCCACTTCAACCCGATGAGGTCGCTGAAACTGCTGTGCGCATAGCTGCGTGCTGCAAGGTCCTTGCGCTCTTCCATTGCAGCCGCGATACGGTCCATGCCAGCTTCATCGGCTGATACGAACAGACCTGAAGAGCGTGCGGCGATATCGCGCCACAGGCCGTGGTCCGCGGTGGTGGTGAGTTGTTCAGCAACCAATTCCTGCACGTTGAAGCCCCCGCTCGATGTCAGGTTGTCACCGGCGAACGTGGTGCGCGCGGTGAACGTGTAACGACCGGGAGGAAGTTGGCCGGCTTCCAACCGATAGCTGCTGCCCACGCGACTGAAGACGAATGGGAAGTCTTTCCCACCCTCGTCGGTGATGATGACTTTGGCTTCCGGTTCGTTCACCAGTTCGTAGCTCGCGTTGTACAGTTCCGCAGTCATGACCACCGGCTCATTCTCCGCAAAGACCTGTGCGCATTCCGTGCGGAAACGTTGCTTGTCAGCTTTCACGGCCAGGAATTGCACGAGCTTCCGCACCACCCCATCGAAGTGCGCGGTGCCTTGGTTCATCTGTTGATCGGCCAAGCGCCACCGCCAGAAACCTTCGCCACAGGTAACGGCCGTGCGGCGCTCTCCTTGCTGCACGGCGATCAAGGGTGCTGCGGTCTTCACCACGCCTACGCGTTGGGTGAACAACGATGAGGCGCCCTTGCCCAATTCGTATTCGCCGAAAGGAACCTGGAGCGGTGGGAAGCGCTCGATGGATCGCAGTTGTGCGGCATCCATGGTGAACAAGGGGAACGAAGGATCGCTGGACGCCTGCGCATCGGTGATGCGACCACGTTGTGCGGCCACATTCAGGCCTGCGGCTTCCTGTTCGAACGCTGGGAAGTCCGTTTGCGTGCCGATGAAGTACCACACCGGAATGCCCTTGGCGCGGATCTGTTGCAGCACGTTCTTGCCTTGGCCCTTCGTCGATGGTAGTTGATGCAGTACCACCAGGTCGAAGTCTTCCACTTTGCCGTTGAAGCCGTCGGCCAGCGCGATCTCGGTCGCGAATCCATCGAGCCCACCGAGCGCGTTGCGGATGGCCGCCAGATCAGGATGCGGTGCCGCGGCGAGCAGCAGCACCTTCTTGCGATCGTCCAAGACTTCCACCAGTACCGTGCGTGTGTTGTTCACTTCGGTGGTTTCGCCCTCCACGCTGCGCAGCGACACGCTGTAGCGCTGCAGTCCGGCAGAGGTCGCTTTCACCAGCAGCGGCACTTCCACGAACAACGGATCACCAGAAATGGAAATGTCCTTACCTGCGACTTCCGCACCCGCCTGTATTACGCTCAAACGGGTCGACTTCCCGGTCAAATGCCGGGCCTCAATGCGTACGAGCAATGGGAACTCATTGCCGAGATAGGTAATGCGGTTGTGTTCAACGGCTTTCAACACCAGATCGGCGCGTACCGTGGTATCGCCCATGGCTATGGTGTACACCGGCACGCCCAGACGCTGCGCCGTGAAGCGTGGATCGCTGCCACGGTTCCAGATACCATCGCCGTCAACGATCACAGCGCCCAGGTCCGGACCGCTGAACCGGTCGTACACCTCCCGGAAGACTTGGTCGATATCGGTAAGCTGCTGTCGTTGGCCGAATGCAAGTCCCTCTTCCACGCCTTGCCCGTAGGTGAATGTGCGCACCTCGAATTTCGAACTGAGCTGGTCGCTGAGCGCTTCCAAACGCTGCTGGTATGCTTCGCGCAGTGCTGCGCTATCGCTGGTCGCTAGCAACGAACTCGAGCCATCGTGCGCGATCACGATCACCGGTTTGCGGATGTCTTCCACCTGCACCTTCACCATCGGTTGCAAAAGGAAGAAGGCGATGAGCGAAACAGCCGATGCACGGAACACCGCCATGAGCAAGGCAAGGCGACGATCCCAGCCGTGGCGATCGACGCTGCGCCGGTAGAGCAGCCATGCCAACCCACAACCGAGCAGCAAGCACACCGGCACAAGCCAGAGCGGGTAGTTGGTGGAGATGTTCAATGTGATCCGGGGATGAGATCGTGATGCGGCCCGCAAAGGAAGCCGGAAGGGAAGGACATGGAACGGAGTGTTATTCTTCGGAGGTTCCGATCCAGCACATGATCGGCCGATGGTCGCTCAGTTCATCGGGCAGCGTCTTGAACCCTGATGCTTCAAGGCTGGGTGAGTGCATGATGTGGTCGATGCGGAAGCTGGGGAAGGCACCGATGTATGTATGGCCTAGGCCACGACCGCTCTCCTCGAAGGCATCCACCAGATCGCCATCCAAGTGGTGGTAGGCGTAGCTCATGGGGGTGTCGTTCATGTCGGAGCAGAAGACCACGGGGTGCGGGCAAGCCCGCATGTGATCCAGGATGCGCTCCACCTGATCAGCGCGACGGATAAATGCATCTTTCAGGCGTGAGATGATGCGCCCACCGCCGGTGCGCAGCGAGTCGGTCGCGACGCCGTCATCGAGGTCGTGTACGAACTGGTAGTCCGCCCGACCGAAGTGGATACTGGCCAAGTGCGCGCTGTAGATGCGCACCGTGTCGTCCAGCATTTTGATATCGGCCCAGATGCACGAGTTGTTCTCATCGCCGGGAAAAGGAACAAGGCCTTTTTCAACGATCGGCTTGGCGCTGAAGATGGCGATGCCGAAGTGCTGACCGTTCTTGGTGTGCTGCACGTAGTGGTCGTGCACGCCGGTCCAGTGGAAGTTCCTCAACAGCGTATCGCGCGTGTCGAAGAATTTCTTGTTGTCGCTCCGGTAGAATTCCTGTGCGCAGAAAATGTCGGGTGCTTCAGTGAGGAGCAGGTCGTACATCTCGTCCCGGTTCCTTTTGTTGTGGCTCCAGTTGTACAGGTCGAACAGCCGTACGTTCCACGACATGATGCTCACTTGCTCGCCTTCGGTGCTCTTGGGTTTGCCAAGAAGTTGAATGAAGTCCGTGACATGGTTCCAGCCGAGCACCACGATCACGCCGCTCAGCAACATGCGCTTACGCCTGAACATCAGCCACCACAGCAGGAAGAAGACCTGCGTGGCCAGCACGTATGGATACACCATCCCGAAAAAGGCCAAGGGCCAGAAGGTGCTGGGGTTTACGCGAATGGCCAAGTACGCCAAGAGCAACGCGATCACCGATGCCCAGTTGAGCCACCACACGGGCAAGTGCCAGCGGCTTACACGCCGCCCGACTTTCCCTGAGGGTGTGGCCGCTTCAGCGCTTGCCATCGTTGCTGGCCTTGAAGAGTATGTCCTTCTCCGTTTTGCTCAAACTCTCGTAGCCGCTGCGGCTGATCTTGTCCAGGATCACATCGATGTTCGCTTGCTCGGCTTTGCGTGTGGCGTTGTAGTCGGCATCGCTCATCCGTTTTCCGCGCGGGCTCTGCACCACTTTCAAGCGCGGGCCACGGCGGAAGGTGAGCGCCTTGCCTATGCGCTCCAGTCCATTGATGAACCCGAGGCTCCAATCGTTGCCTTTCTTCAGTTGTGTGGCCGCGAGGTAGCCATACAATGCCCCGCCCAAGTGGGCTATGTGGCCGCCGGTGTTGTCACCGTCGCGGATGCTAACAAGGTCAAGCAATAACAGGATCGCCGCAAGCCACTTCAGCCGGATTGCGAACAGCAGTACCCGCATTTCATTCTCTGGACTGTGTGTGGCGATGAAGATGAGAATGGCCAATACACTTGCAGAGGCCCCTATGATCGTGCCGCCGCTGGTATATGCCGTGAGAACAGGAACGTTGGCGAACAGAAGAAAAAGAGCGAACCCGAGCACCCCGCCAAGGAGATACGTCCCGAGTAGTCGTCTTTCACCGAGAACGTTCATGAAGGACCTTCCGGCAAACCACAGCATAAGCATATTGAAGAAGGCGTGGCCCAGATCTATATGCGTGAACATGTAGGTCCCGACCGTCCATATCCGGAAGGGAAGCTCGGACAAGATGCTTGTGGACTGGAGCCAGGTGAGGGCGTTGTCCTTCATCCAAGCCTTCGCCGACGCGAAGTCGCCAGTGACCATGATCATCCCTAGCTGCAGAAGAAGCAGTCCGAGGAACACCGCCACGTTGATAATGATGAGCCGTAGCAGCACACCTCCGCTGCGCCACATGCCCTTGATATCGTTCCACACGCTCATGCTCCGCTTTACGCCTCAAAAGAAGGAAGGAAGCCGCAACTCTGCCTCGTTCACGTTGACGTAACGCGAACAACCGCCGTTAACGTTCGTGAACAGGACCCTTTGTTGCGCCACCGGTCGAGGCTGTGGCCTCGGGCATTGTGCCGCTGAGCTATCGGGTCAATGAGACTCACCTGCGCAGGCTGGCGCGCACTACCGCCTACCGGGACCGGGCTTATCGCCATCGCGGCGATCGCGCAGGCGCTTGAGCAGCTCGCGGTTGAAGTCGCGCTCGGCGCGCCCGAGCATCAGCGTTTTCCGGGCATTGAGGGCTTTCCGGAACTCCGAGCTGTACTTCTTTCGCAGATCCAGTTCTTTCTGCTGCGCAGCCAGGTCCTTATCGATCGCCGCAGCGGCCTCGGCCTCCGTCAATTCGCCCGCGCCGCGCACGGCTTTGTTCGCTTCGCGACGCTCTTTACGCAGGGCTTCCAGTTCCTTGTCGTACTGGTTGTACACAGGCCAGAACACCTGCGCTTCCTCTGGCGTCAGTTCCATCTTGCTGGTGATGTACGCCGTCTTCTGCGCTTTGATCTCCTTCAGGCGCTCCTCGGGAATGAGCGGCAATTCGTCGTCCTGCGCAACGCCCGAAAGGGCAGGGGCCATGAGCAAGGCGCCCAGCAGTATGCGGTGCAATAGGGTCTTCATAATTCGCTGATGAGTTCGTTCAGGTCGGTGTGCTCTTGCTCCAGGTAGTCGAGCAGTTCGTCGTCGGTGAGGTCCACCCCAAGTGTATTCATGGTAACGGCTTCGTCGCTGGCCAAGGCTGCGAAGAGGTCCACTTCATCCACGTCGTCAAGGTCTTCGATGGTCGGCGATGTTTCCTCCACAACCGCAACGTTCTTCACGGTGCCGCTGTCGCGCAGGAACCACCACGCGCCCAGCAGCACCAGTAACACTGGCGTAGCAATGGCCAAGCGCCAGAGCCAAGTGAAAGCCGATGGCTTCTTCTCCTGTTCCACCACCATGGCTTGCACCTCATGGGAAAGCCGGTCGAAGAAATGCGCAGGCACTTTGAAGGGCTCTTCCGCCGGGATACCGAACAGGGTGGGGGCGAGGCGTTGTAGTTCCTCACGCTCCAACGCGTCGTCGCCGCTGCGGAAGTCGGGTGTGTTACGGAGGTTGCTGCTGTCCATGGCTCCTGAGTGCTGGGACGTCAATCCGGTGTTTTGGTTTGATCGGCCACTACCCACTCCTCGATCTTCTTCACGGCAATGTGGTAGGTGGCTTTCAAGGCGCCCACCGTGGTGCCGGTGATCGCACTGATCTCGGTGTACTTCTTCGCTTCGAAATACTTCATGATGAAGACTGCCCGCTGCTTGTTAGGCAGCCGCATCACCGCGCGCTGCAACTTCTGCTGGATGGCGTCGCCACTGAAGTGTTCGCTCTTGTCCAAGGTGCCGCACAACTGCTCCGTCACGGTGTCGTTGTTCACAATGGGCATGCGCCGCTTTTTGTTCAAGTGGTTGATGCTTTCGTTGTGTGCGATGCGGTACAACCAACTGTACAGTTGGCTGTCCTCCCGGAAGGTCTCCAGCCCATGCCATGCTTTGATGAAGGTGTTCTGCAGCACATCCTTCGCGTCGTCGGGGTCGGTGACCATGCGCCGCACGAAACCATAGAGGCGTTGCTGGTGCTGGCGCATGAGCAGGTTGAACCCATAGTTGCGCGACTGCTCATCGCGGAACAGGGCCAGGAGTTCTTTGTCGGTGTGCTCGGTCATATGGCTACCGCGCGTACCCGCTCCCAAACAACTACTTCCTCGCCATCACCTTCTTCGCGGCCGCTACTACGTCGGGTGTATCCAAGCCGTACTTCTTCAGTAATTGGTCCGGGGTGCCGCTCTCGCCGAAGCTGTCCTGCACGGCAACGAGCTCCAAGGGTTTGGGCAAGCGGCGCGTCAGCACCGAGGCGATGCTCTCGCCCAAGCCACCGATCATGTTGTGTTCCTCGCAGCTTACCGCACATCCCGTCTTGTAAACACTCTTGAGGACCGCCTCTTCGTCCAAGGGTTTGATCGTGTGCACGTTGATCAACTCGGCGCTGATGCCTTGCGCGGCGAGTTCTTCAACGGCTTTCACCGCTTTCCACACCAAGTGGCCGCAGGCGAAAATGGTGACGTCGCTTCCTTCGATTATCACATCAGCCTTGCCAATGGTGAAGGGACGATCGGCGGCGGTGAATACCGGCCACTTCGGGCGCCCGAAGCGCAGGTACACAGGACCTTCATGCTCAGCTATGGCGATCGTCGCCGCCTTCGTTTGGTTGTAGTCGCAGGGCACGATCACCGTCATGCCGGGCAGCATCTTCATCAAGCCGATGTCCTCCAGGATCTGGTGTGTCGCGCCGTCCTCGCCAAGGGTCAAACCGGCGTGGCTCGCGCAGATCTTCACGTTCTTGCCCGCGTAAGCGATGCTCTGGCGGATCTGATCGTACACGCGCCCCGTGCTGAAGTTGGCGAAGGTGCCCGTGAAGGGGATCTTGCCGCCGATGGTGAGGCCGGCCGCAATGCCCATCATGTTCGCTTCGGCCACGCCCACTTGCACGAAGCGCTCGGGGAACTGTTTCGCGAAGGCATCCATCTTCAAACTGCCCGTGAGGTCGGCGCATAGCGCCACCACTTGGTCGTTCTTTTTTCCGGCCTCCAGCAAACCGGCGCCGAAGCCGCTGCGGGTGTCCTTGTTATCGAGTACGGGGTAGGCGGTGGAAGTCATGGGTCAGAAGTTGAGCGTTTCGGAACGGCCTGGGGCGATGGTGAGATCCTTGACGATGGAGAACTCGGTCTTGCGTGCGTTGGTGCTTCGGTAGATCACTTGGTAGCTGCCCGGCAGCAGGCGGAATTGCTGTTGCACAGAGCGCACGTCAAGATCGGTCACCCACACCAGTTTGCTGCCGTCCTTCTGGAAAATGGCGCCATCGCCGGCGTTGGCCAATTGCACGTTCAGCACACCTGGCTGCGGTATTTGCACGGGCGTAGTTACGCCTTGCTTGATCACCACATCGTTGATGCGCATGCGCGGCAGCGAGAGGATCTCCAGGTCGTAGGTGCCGGTGCGGTAGCGCTCGGTGGTGCCCATTTGTTGAACGTGCAGGATGGCTTCCGCGTCGTTGGGGTGAACAAGACACTGGATCGCCTTCGCGTCGTTCCAGCCGATCTCGCTCGGAATGCCCTGCACTTTCAGCTCCAGCCCGCCTTGTCCGGCGCTCACCGGTATTTTGTTGTGGATGCCGGGCATCAGTTTTACGTCGCTGCGTTCCACCGGAGGGATCGAATGCACTACCAGCCTGTAGGTGAAGATGGGGTCGATGCTGAGCGTGTCGGGCACATTGCGATCGTTCATGGTGTGAACGATGTGGTACTTCACCGAACCGGTCTTTTGGTCGTACAGCGTAACCGGCACATCGGTCTCGGTGGGTTTGCCGTCGTCTGTGAGCAGATCGATCTCGGCGGTGGTGCTGTTGAGTGCTTGTGTTACCACCACTTGAAGCACCTGTTCGAATAGCTCCGGTGTGCTGGCATCGTAGTAGGTGCCCACGCATTGCAGGCTGTACTTCTGGCCGTCTTCCAACCCCACGCCGATCACAAAGGGCTTCAGCACGATGCCCTTGGCTTGCAGCGCGCGGCTCACCGCACAGGGGTCTTCATCGCAGGCTTCGATGCCGTCGGTAATGAGGATGATGATGTTCCTGACCTGTCGTCCGCCGCGCTCCAACGGAGGAAAGTCGCCGCCCGACTTCTCCAACGACCGCGCGATGGGCGTGGTACCCAAACAACGTACTTGCTCCAATGTGCGGCGGATGGAGGGAATGCTGTTCGCGCTGAAGGGTACCTCCAGTTTCGTGTCGTCGCAATCCTGCTTCCCGGCTTCAATACGCGTTTGGTGACCATACAGCCGTAGAGCGATCTCCAGATCGGGTTGGCCTTCCAGTTCGGCGAGGCTCTTCAGCAAGAGCGTGCGCGCTGTATTGATCTTCGGCTGGTTGCCCCAGAACGCGTTCATGCTATTGCTCGCATCGAACACGAAGAGCATGCGGGTGAGCGGGCGCTGCGGCTCCTGCGCCAGTGCAGCGAAGGGGAGGATGGCCGGAAGAAGCAGTACGGCTATGCGGCGTAGGAACACGGTGCTCAATAGTCTCCTAACGTTTCGGGAAGCTGTCCAAGTGCTTTGGCCAGCTGTTCGTCGTTAGGGGCAATACCGTGCCACTCGTGGCTGCCCACCATGAAGTCCACGCCCTGGCCCATCTCTGTGCGCATGATGATCATCACGGGTTTGCCTTTGCCGGTGCGGCCCTTCGCATCGGCCAAGCCACGCAGCACATCAGTCATGTCGTTGCCGTTCATGTGCAATACATCCCAACCGAAAGCGCGCCACTTGGCGTCGAGGTCGCCCAAAGGCAACACCTTGTCCGTATCGCCGTCGATCTGCCTTCCGTTGCTGTCAATGGTACTGATCAGGTTGTCAACCTTCTTGGCCGCAGCGAACATCGCCGCTTCCCAGATCTGCCCTTCCTGCAATTCGCCGTCGCCGTGCAGGGTGTACACCAGCTGCTTGTCGCCATTCAGCTTCTTCGCCAAAGCAGCACCGATGCCCACGCTCAGCCCTTGGCCCAAGGAGCCGCTGGCCATACGCACACCGGGCAAGCCTTCGTGCGTGGTAGGGTGGCCTTGCAAGCGCGTGTTGAGTTTGCGGAAAGTTGCGAGTTCAGCCACCGGGAAGTAGCCGCTGCGCGCCAGCACGCTGTAGAACACCGGACTGATATGCCCGTTGCTGAGGAAGAAGATGTCCTGATCACGTCCATCCATGTCGAACACGCGCGCATCATGCTTCAACACATTGAAGTAGAGCGCGGTGAAGAACTCGGTGCAACCCAACGAGCCGCCCGGGTGACCGCTTTGCACGGCATGCACCATGCGCACGATGTCGCGGCGCACCTGGCTGCAGATCTTCTCCAATTGAGGGATGTCCGCTACGGAAGCCGCACGGGTCATGGGTTCTTCGAGCATGTATGGGTGGGAAGGCCGCCGAAAGTACCCGGCCCCCCTGCGCGCCTCCGGTGATCGTTGAAAAAGAA
>CADECG010000073.1 GCA_902825795.1 uncultured Bacteroidota bacterium | reverse complement strand
CACCACGCCGAGCACTGCTACAAAGTCCAATTGATTGGTCGGGAACGTCACTTGGTAGATGTCCTGCGCGCCGCTTCCACCCGCCCGTTCACTACTGAAGAATCCCGTGGTGCCATCATCGCTCAAGCAGAAGTAGATGTCGTCGTTGACGGTATTGAGCGGATGACCCATGTTCTGGGCCGCTGTCCATGCATTGCCTTCCGGTTCGAGCAAGGCGCTCTTGAAGACGTCGTAGCCACCCATCGTTCCATGACCATTGCTGCTGAAGAACAACGTCTTGCCGTCGGCATGCATGAAGGGCGCATCCTCATCGAACATGGTGTTCACCGACGGACCGAGGTTCTGCGGTTCGCTCCATGCGCCGGTGGGCAAGCGTTTCACGCACCAGATGTCCCTCCCACCTTGTCCTCCTTCGCGGTCGCTTGTGAAATAGATGGACGTGCCGCCGGGTCCAAGACTTGCACTGGGCTCGTGGCTGCCGCTGTTCACCTTCTCCGTCAACAACTCCGGCTGGCTCCAACCGTTGCCGGTGCGATGCGTCATGTAGAGATCGCCTCCGTTCAGGTCCGCATCGCTACGGTAGATCAACAACGTGTCGCCAGTAGGACTGATGCCTACAGTGGCGTCCATGACCGAAGTATTCAACGGCTTGCCGGCATTCTGAGCAGGCATCCACGTGCCGTTCATGCAGGTCGACATCCAGATGTCCTCATACCATTGACCGTTCTGATCGCGTTCGGCGCCGGTCGTGCCTTCCCTTCGGCTGGTGAAGAACATCCTTGACCTGTCCGCAGTGACAAGGGGCGAATAATCGTGCGCCTTGCTGTTCACCGTAGTGCCCATGTTCACGATGCGCTGATCCTCCGGAAGCCGGGTAAGGGCCTTCGCCGTCGCACACATGGCCATACGGCGATCCACTTCCTCATTGTCCACTGTGCGGTAGTAGTGCAGCTTGTACATGGTGAACAATTGCAAGGCCTCATCGAAGCGCTGCTGGCGATGACGGCATAAAGCCAGCATGTAATGCGCCTCGGTGTTGTTGCTCTGTACGGCCTTGGCGAAGTGGGGCGCACTGTTCTCCCATCGGCCGGGCAGATTCCATTCACACAATCCAAGATTGTAGCTCACCTCCGCAAAGCCGGTATCCTCCGGCACCAAGCGACGGTAGATCTTGGCCGCCTCGGCATATTCATGGCCCTGCATCAGCAGGTCGGCCTCGTCGAGCATCTTGTTCTGCGTGCGCTTGAAACCATTCTGCCCGAAGGCGCTACCGAACAGGAACAACGCGAGGAACAGGCACAGGTGTTTCATGCGGATCATCATCGGATCAGTGTTACATCACCGCTTTGTATGGTCTCCCGACCATCGCTGAAGCGTGCAAAAGCTTTCCAGGCGTACACATCCTGCTTCGCCGGTTTGTCCCGATACCAACCGTCCCATCCCTTGGTCACATCGGTGGTCTCGAAGATCAATTCACCCCAACGGTTGAAGACCTGCAGGCGATAGTCCTGCACACCTTCGTGTATGGGGAAGAAGAAGTCGTTGCTGAAGCTCTGCGGATCATAGGTGCCATCGGTTGGACCTCCACTGCCGGGCGTGAACGCATTCGGGAATTCGAGCGAACCATTCGCAATGCCGATCGCTGCAGCGGCCAACAGGAACGTATCCGGACAATTCCATTGGTTGTTGGCAACCAACATCACGTCGAACGTATCGGCGTAGGTGTAGTAGTGCACCGGGTTGGTTTCCGTGCTGGAGGTCCCGTCGCCGAAGTCCCACCAATAGCTATCGGCGTTGCCGCTCAAGTTGTATGTAAAGACGGCTTGGGTAGGCACTACGACTTCATTCGGCTGCATTACGAAGAAGGCTTGCGCACGGGGATGCACGACAACGATGTTCTGTTGGGTGGCCGTGTTCACGCTTCCCCCGACACCATAGGCCGTGAGGCTCACCGAATAGGTACCGGGCAGGTTGTAGGTATAGAGCGGGTGCTCGGCAGCACTGGTGCCGCCATCCCCGAAATTCCATTGGTAACTGACGCCCTGAAGACTTGTGTTGGTGAATTGCACCGTCAACGGAGCGCACCCCTCCCCTCCACCGGTGAAGCTGGCTGTCGGTATCGGCGGTGTGACTTCCACCGATTGCATTGCCGTGTCGCTGCACGCAATGCTGCTCACCACAAGCACCACCGTGAACTGGCCCCACGTTCCGTAGGTATGGTCCGCAGGGAACTGATCGGTGCTGCCGGAACCATCGCCAAAGTCCCACGCATAGGTCCAGTTACCGACCCCACTGGTGTTCGAGAAACTCACTGTGCTGGCCGGGAACTGCTGCGAAAAAGGTGTCGCCACGAAAGCTGCGCTAGGCACCGGGTGAACGGTGACCAGTTGGGTCGTGGTATCGCTGCACCCCAGCGCCGAGGTTGCGATCATCGTGATCGTCCATTGCTGATCGGCGGTTGTCGTGTTCAAGTATGAATACACAGGTGTAGCCCCGGTGAGGATGGTGCCATCACCCATATCCCACAGGTAGCTCACTGCACCGGTACTGGTATTGTTGATCGCCAGCGAAAGCGGAGAACAGCCGCTGGCCGGTGTGCTGAAGTCGGCAATGATGTCGGGATACAACTGCACCTGTGTGACAGCCGTATCGGTACAGCCCAGCGCTGTGCTCGCTACCAGCATCACATCGTACGCAGTGATGGCCAGTCCCGGATTGCTGTAAGTGTGTTGCGCGTCGCCGGGTCCTTGCGTCAGGAAGGTGAAGTCGCCGAAGTCCCATGCGTTGCTCACGCTTCCTATCGTGAGGTCATTGAACGTTACCGGTAGCGGGCCGCAGCCCGATAGCGGGCCGGGAACGAACTGTGCGATCGGCGCGGGATGAACGACGATGGAGCTCATCGCTGTATCGGTGCAACCGAACGCGCTGGTCGCTACAAGCATCGGCGAGAAGGTGATGTCGGCGAGCGATTGGTTGACGTAGGTGTGCGCTGGAGCTGGCACATTGCTGAACGTTCCATCGCCAAAGTCCCAGAAATAGCTGACGGCGTTCTGGCTGATGTTCACGAAGTCGGCATCGAAGGGCGAGCAACCAATGGAGTCGTTGACGAATGCCGCAGTGACAGCAGGGAATACCTGCACTTGCGCGCTTGCTGTGGTGGTGCATCCGTTGTTACGTTCTGCAGTAAGCGTCACGGTGAACGTTGCCGCACCCGGGCCAGCATAGTTGTACCAGGTATAGTCGTGGGTGCTCGCTGCCGTATCGCCGACGTTCCCGTCGCCATAGTCCCAAGTGTAGCTGTCGGCGCCGGTGCTCGTATTCACCAATGCCGTTGTGAACGCGTGACAACCATCCACATCGGCCACGATCAACTGAGCCACCGGCGCTCCGAACACCGTTACCGTGCTGAAGGCCGTATCGGTGCAGCCGAAGGCGTTCGCCGCGACAAGTGTTACTGTGAACTGAAGATCAGTGGATCCCGGATTCAGGTAGGTGTGCGATGGCGCCGGCCCTTGGCCCGTTGTGCCATCGCCGAAATCCCAATCGTAACTCACGGCGCCAACTACTGCAGGGAAAGTCACAGTGAGCGGACTGCAACCACTATCAGGTAGGCTCACAAAGCTGAAATCCGCGGTGGGATAGACCATGATGGTGGCTGTCGCGGCATCGCTGCATCCTGCGGGAGAAGTGGCGACCAACGAAACGGTATGGATCGCCAAGAAGAAGGTCGTATTGACGTACTGGTGGCTGGGGCTGGTGGCCGTGGTGGTCGGTGTGCCATCGCCGAAGTCCCAAACGAAGGCGTTCGCACCCGTGCTCAAGTTGGTGAAGTCGACATCGGTCGGCGCGCAACCGGGTATGCCGTTGTCCGTGAATTGGGCGATCGCTGCAGGCGCTACTGTGATCGGCACCGCCATCGTATCACTGCACCCGAACGCAGTGCTTGCGATCAGCGTCGCAGTGTAAATGGTATCAGCAGGACCTGCGTTGAAGTAGATGTGCGTTGGGGCCAAAGTGCTATCCACCGCCCCATCACCGAATGACCATGCGTAGTTGACAGCACCGTTACTTCCGTTAGCGAAACTCACCTGCATCGGTGAACAACCCAATACCGCGCTCGGCGTGAAGGCCGCCGTCGGCTTGGCTTCCACCGTTACCATTTGTACACCGGTGTTGCCGCAGTATGGCGTGGTAGCGGTGAGCGTTACCAAGTAGTTACCGGCCGTTGCGTACAAGTGCGTGGGATCCTGCACGCTATCGATCGAACCATCGCCGAAGTCCCACGCCCAATCAATGACGGGGTTGCCCACCGCGGTCACGCTGTTGTCCGTGAATTGCGCCACATTGCCCACACACACGTTCTGCGCACCGATGCCGATGACCGGTGGAGCGTACACATGCACGATGATGCTCATCGCGTTCGTGCACCCGTCCGCGTTGGTGCAGGTGAGCGTGATGGTATAGTCGCCGACGGTGGCGTAAGTATGTGGCGGCGGCGTAACGCTGTTGTCGAACGTGCCGTCGCCGAAGTCCCACACCTGGCTTACGGCATTGATGCTGGTGTTGGTGAAGGCGACCGTGAGGCTATTGCACGCGGCGGTATTGTCCACCGAGAACAAGGCCGTGGGTGCGGGCAGGACAACGATGGGCACGCTGGCCGTATCGGCACAACCGGCAGTAGCGCCTTGTATGCTGGCGGCGTAGCTGGCCGTGTAGTTGCCCGCTGTTGTGTAGGTATGGGCTTGGTTACCGGCTCCGGTATTCTGCCACCCTGCGCCATCACCGAAGTTCCATTGGTGGTAGTTGGCACCACCGCTGTTGCTCTGGAAGAAGGACACCACTTCGCCGGCACAGATGGTATCGGGGTTGCTGGTGAGCGTTACGCTCGGCGGCGGAACGATCTGAATGGTGATGTACGCCGTGTCGATGCCGCAGTAGTTGCTGTCGAGCATCATCACCTGATAGGTACCGATACCGGGGTAAGCGATGGTGCGCGGGAACGTGGGCGGCCAAGGGTTCCAATCGATGATGCTGTCCGTGCCTTGGCCCCAGTAATCGCCGAAATTCCAGTACTCGAAACGCTGGTAGATGTTACCCTGCATCAGGCAGTTACGCTCGGTGGTGTTCAGGAAGGTGACAATGGTATCGGGGTAACACAGCAGGGTTGCGCTCGGCGTGATGCGCGCACTATCAAGGTCCCACACCCGGATCGGATTGAAGGTGGCGAAGCTGGCGCCCCCTTGCAGTGTGTTGCAGTAATTCTCCGCTTCCAACCGCACCGTTGTTTCGCAGCTCACCGTCCCTTGCAAATAGGTGTGCGAAAGCACTTGGCCGAGGTTGGTGTGGTCGTACACCTCCAGCGGACTTCCGTCGCCGAAGTCCCACGTGAAGACCGTGTTCGGGGAAACGTTCGTGCTGCTATTGATGAAATCGACCGCTTGCGGGGCGCAGACCTGCGTAAGGCCACCGATCGGTATTTGGATACTTGCACTGCTGCTCTCCTCCATCACCACCACACCCTGCACCGTACATCCGGTAAGCAGTTCTGTGAAGACCACCACGAAGGTGTCCACCGTACTGGGGTAAACGTGGTTGACGCTTTGGGGCGGCACCAAGGACACGCCGTTCGTTTGTGGTGAACCATCGCCCCAATCGATCGTGTAGGTACCGATGCTGCTCGGCGACGCGATCAGCAGGGTGAAATTGGCACCCGAACAACTGAACCAATAAGGCGCCGCGCTGGGCACACCATCGTAGTCATACAACTGGGGGCATTGCGCCGATGCACCGCCCATGATCAGTGTGGCGCATAAGGCTGCTATGGAATGGCGCAATTGCACGAACGCTTCGGTTTCGTGCGGCGTCATACGGCGAACGGCCGTGCAGGGATACCAACGCCCCTGACAAGTCCAGCGTCGCCCGTTCCGGAACCATGCGGAAGCTTCACCGTATGAACCGCCGGGCCGTTGGTCCATACATCCTTGATGGAACGATACGATCTGTGTGTTATCGGCGGTGGGCCTGCGGGATATGCCGCAGCCATGCGTGCCATCGACCTGGGCCTGCGCACCGTACTGATCGAAAAGGACCGCATCGGGGGCACAGGTATCTACAACGGCGCCCTCACCAGCAAAACGCTGTGGGAATTGGCCCAGCGGGTGGCCAGCGCCAATGAAGTGATCCGGGCGCGTGGGCGCGAACCGTTCCGCTTGGGATGGGACGAGATCGGCAAAACACTGAACGAGGCCGTCTTCGAGCGCAAGTACCTCTACGCCTGCCACATGCAGTTGCTGGAGAACGCCGGCGACAAATTCAAACACGAGCGCGGCAAAGCCACCTTCATCGGGCCCAACGCGATTGAGGTGATCCGCGGCGAACATCGCTCCACGATCGAGGCCGGCCATTTCATCGTTGCCACAGGCAGCCGTCCGCGTGGTTTGCCGGATATCGTTGCCGATGAAAAGCACATCCTCACCAGCGACGGCATCTTCAACATCGACGACCTGCCGGAGAGCATCGTGATCATCGGTGCGGGGGTGATCGGCTGCGAGTTCGCGACCATCTTCACCAACTTCGGTCGCACGAAGGTGCACATCATCGATCGCGCGGCACGTGTGCTGCCCTTCGAGGACCCCGACATCAGCCACCTGATCAGCAACAGCCTCGAGCGCAAAGGTGCAGTGATCCACCGCAACAGCAAGTTGGAGCACATCGCCATCGTGGGCGGCAAGGTGGAGTATGAACTGACCAATGCCGACGGGCACCGCGAAACAGTACGTGTCGACAAAGCATTGCTCTCCGTGGGCCGCATCCCCAACATCGATGGCCTTGGCCTCGCCGCAGCAGGCGTGGCCCTGGACCCTCGAACGGGACTTGCGATGATCACCGATACGCGCACCAGCCAACCGCACATCCATATCGTGGGCGATGCCACCGGCAGCAACATGCTCGTGAACCTGGGCGAACTGGAAGGCCGCCATGCCGTGGAACTCATCTCGGGCATCCGCAATGCGCCCCTGGCCTACGGCAACGTCAGCACCATCATGTTCCTCGATCCCGAAGTGGCCGGCATAGGCGCCAACGAACAGGAACTGCGGAAGAACAACATCCCCTACCGCCTCGCTAAGATCGATTACGCCTGTCTCGCACGCGCCATCGCCATGCGCAAGACCAAGGGCTTCTTCAAAGTGCTGGTGACGGACGACGATGACATGAAGGTGCTGGGCATGCGCGCCGTGGGCGAACATGCCAGCAGCGCCATACAAGCCGTTGCGCTGATGATGCAGACCGGTCTCGGTATCGGCGAGCTGGCAGAGCTCATCCATCCGCACCCCAGCATTACGGAGGGTGTGCAGGAATGCGCGCGCATGTTGCTCGGCAAAAGCATTTTCAAGAGCCCCGTCTTCGGCGACAAGATGCAGTGCTATCGCTGGCGCCCGAGCACCGAGGAGGTGAAGGCAGCTTAGCCCTATGGCGGCCCAGGATCCTGGAACGCAGGGTTCGTCAAGAACGCCGTGTCGGTGAGCTGTTGCAGGAACGCCAGCACCTGTGCTTTCTTCTGCGGGGTTAGTTCCATCGTCTCGTCCGGGTCAACGAACTTCATGAAGCCATCCACCGTGGGTGAATCCTCCCCGCCTTCGTTGTAGTGGTCGATCACCTCTTGCAGTGTGTTGAAGCGACCGTCGTGCATGTAAGGCCCAGTTACCGCGACGTTCCGCAGTGTCGGCGCCTTGAACTTGCCGATGTCGAAGGGGTCGCCGGTAACACCGCCAACGCCTGGGTCGGGTGGCACGGCATCCAAGGCGTTGTTGTGGAACTGCTCGTCGGTGAAGAGACCGGCGGCATCGGTGTGACAGTGGAAACAGTCGGCCCCACCTTGCCCGTTGGGAATGAACGGTGGGTAGCCTCCTTCCAAGCGGAACAGGTCATACCCTAACTGGGCGTCCAGCGGAATAGTGCCTTCGCCGCGCTTCCACCGATCGTACGGGCTGTTCGCACTGATGAGGGTGCGGAGGAACTGCGCGATCGCCTTGGCCGCATGAACACTGTCCATGCTTCCCACACCGAAAGCAGCGGTGAACAAGTCGCGGTAGGCAGCATCAGCGTTGAGCTTGCTCATGGCATCGGGCCACTGCTCGTGCATCTCGATCGGATTGACGACCGGTTCGAGGATCTGTTCCTCCAGCGTTGCGGAGCGGCCATCCCAGAAGAAGCTGCCGCCCCAACCCAGGTTGATCAATGCCATGGCGTTGCGCTGCCCGGCGATGCCATTTATACCCTCACTGAACTGCAGGCCATTGTCCGTAAAGCCGAACGATTGCGCATGGCAACCGGCGCAGCTCAGGCTGTTGTCGTCGCTCAGCCGCTCTTCGAAGAAGAGGAAACGACCCAGGTTGACGCCCTCCACCGTCATCGGGTTGTCGAACGGAATGACCATCGGCGGCAGGTTGCTCGGGATGTCGAGGTCGTACGCCGTAGGGCCGCCACCGCTGCTACCGGGTGGTTCGGGCTCCTCCGGATTGCAGTTCGACGCCAGCAACGCGAACGAACCGAGGACAAGAGAGATATGGAACCTGTTGCTCTTCATGCTCATGGCACTTGGTCCAAAGATCGGTCATCGGTGAGCGCATGCAAAAAAGCGATCAGATCGGCCTTCTCCTGCGCGGTAAGGGTGAACGGTTGCAGCTGCGGGCTCAAGTTGGCCTGCGCCAAGCCCCCGGTGGCGAAATGGTCCACCACTTCTTCCAAGGTGGCCAACGAGCCGTTGTGCATGTAGGGCGCGGTCAGCGCGACGTTACGGAGCGTTGGCGTCTTGAACTTCCCGATATCGGCGGACACCAAGGTGATACGCGCCCGGCCTTCATCGGCGGAGTGATCGGTCGTGAGGCCGATGTTGTGATAGTCGCGGTCGGTGAAGTCGAAACCGGAGTGGCAGCCGGTGCAGTTGGTGGCGGCGCTGGAGAAGATGTTCCAGCCGTTAAGCTCCTGCGCGGTCAATGCCGACGCGTCGTTCGCATACAGGTAACGATCGAAGCGGCTCCATCCGCTCACCAAGGTGCGCTCGTAGCTGGCGATGGCGCGTGTGATCACGAACGCATCGAGCGTACGCCCGTAGGCGAGCAGACTGAGGCTCTTGTACGGCTCCTCGTCGCGCAACAGCAGGGCCACGGCATTGATGTCGCTGTTCATTTCCAACGCATCGTGTATGGGAGCCAGCACTTGGTACTCGAGGTCGGGGATACCGCCGTCCATGAAGAGCCGCTCCTGATAGGCCACGTTCGCGAGCGTTGGTGCGTTGCGGAAGCCAAGACTTCCATTGGATCCGATGCTGAAGGCGACCGTATCGGCGAAGGCATTGCCGAAGTGGCAACTGGCACAGGAAACCACCGATGGATCGCTGAGCCGCTTCTCGAAGAACAACTTCTTGCCAAGCTCCACGCTGGCGTTGGTCAATGGATTCGCAGCGGGCACCGGCAAGGGCGGGGCGCCCGGCGGCAGCTGCACCAAAAAGGGTCGATCGGCAACTTCCTGCATTACGTTCTCATCGCGGCTACAGCCTACGAGGAGCAACGCCGATAGCAGGACGATGGAACGCATTGCTCATTGCACACTGACCGACGCCGCCATACAATCGCTCAAGCGACCGGCCAAGGTGATGTTGGCGCCGTGCGCTTGGTTGTCGATCTCCAGATCGATGGTGTCGGTGGCCGAGTAAAAGAATTTCGCCAGATCGAACTTGATATCCACTTGGGTATACCCGCCCGTGGCGATCGTGATCGGCAGCGCATTGAACGTCAACTCGCGGTAGCAGGTATCCATGCCCGTGTGGATGGAGAACAACTCAGGCAAGGGGCCAACACCGGTACCGAGTGTATCGAAACGCCCATCGAAGACCACGAACCGGTAGCCATCGGCCCATGTCCAGTGCATGCCGTTGCTCACGCTCAAAGGGTCATTGGCATCGTACTGCGTGGGGTCCTGGTGGTTGAGGTCTTCCGGCACCCCGATGCCGAAATGAAGACCGGTGTAATTGCCGGCCGGCGCAGGCAGATCAACATATGATGAGCCATCCGTAAGCTTGAACAACTCCGCATCGCTGAGGTGATGTTCGCCAAGATCGCTGAGCAAGTGCAGGTCGCTCAGGTACAATTTGATCAACTGCACCTGTACCCGATAGTCCATCACATTGTTGTACGTGGTGTATTTGTCGAACAGCGCCCCCTCCCACAGCGGTGTCACCTTCAACCGAATACCGCCGGTCGGTAGCGCCGGTGGTGTGTAGGGGTCGGGATCGTGCTGCTTATCGCAACCGACCAACAACACGCCTGCAAGAACGGCCGACCAGAACGCCTTCCTCATGGTGTTGAGATGGCGTTACGCAGGTTGTTCATGAGTTGAACGTTCACAGGGCCAGCACCTTGGGCTGATGGCTCGGCCTGAATGGCGATGGAGCCGATCAGCGCGGCCAGATCCACGTTCATCGGGATGATATATGCACCGCCCGTCAGTGCATCGTGGTGTACCTCAACCTCCGCATTCCGCCTGAGCGCATCGGATCCGGCACAGTGGTATGTAAAGGGATCATCGGTGCCCTCCACTACACCATCTCCGTCGCTGTCGAACTTTCCTTCCACCTTCAGGAAGATGTATCCCTGCGACCATGACCAATGCATGTTATTGCTAATGCTTAAGGGATGGTCAGCGGCAACGAGCGCAGGATCGCTGTGGTTGGTAACACTGTCCAAGCCGAGGATAAAATCCATGGTGTGCAGGTGGCCGTTCACTTCACCGATGTTCTGAACAAGAGCTCCGTCCGCCAGATCCACCAACAGGTACTTGGCCGGGAATTCTTCCACGAGCACATCGTTATCGTCGCTGAAATAGGGCTGCGCCAGATAGAACTGCACCCGCTCGATCTTGATCTTCTCATTGAGGGCGGTGGTGTACGTCTGGGTACCGTCAAACGCATCCAGCCCCCACTTCCAATTGAATTGGGCCGACACGACGGTATTCCCGTCCACATGCGTGTGCTCTTCAACGGGGTTCTCGTCGTCCTTGCAATTGGCGGCCAGTAGCGTAAGACATACTGCGGTGATCAGGATCTTCTTCATGCGTTGGTTCGGTTGCACTATACAGACGCGAACAAAGGGCATTTCGTGCCTTGGGCTGCGCTGAACGTGCTTCAAAAGTAGGTCCGCTCTTGGCAAGCCGCCGGTGACAACGCTCACCTTCTTACCCCCACTACCTTGTGCACCGACCCCAAAGGGAACGGAACAGGGACGTATGGAGACCGGCGCGCCACAAGGACTGTACATCTTGCGCAGCAGCGCCGGTGCGGGCAAAACGCACGCGCTGGTGAAGCATTACCTGAAGGCTTGTCTGTGCAGCCCCTCCCCCGATGCCTACCGCCATGTGCTTGCCTTGACGTTCACCAACAAGGCGGCGGGCGAGATGAAAAGCAGGGTGCTGGACTACCTGAGCGGCCTGGCCGCTGGCGGCACCCCCACCGGACGCTTGGCCAATGTGCAGGAAGAGGTGATGGCCGCAGCCGGGATCAAGCCCGAAGCTTTGGCCCAACGCGCGCACGCCATGCACCGGCACATGTTGCACAACTGGCCGCAGGTGGCCATCAGCACCATCGATGCCTTCACGCGCCGGATCACCAAACCGTTCGCCCGCGACCTGAAGCTCGATCAGGATCTGGAGATGACCACCGAGCAGGACTGGTACATGCAACTGGCCATAGACAAGGTCCTGGGCAAAGCGGGCCAGGATGAAGGGCTGACCAAGGTGCTCGCCGAAGCGTGCGTGCAACTGCTGGAGGACGAACGCCGATGGGATGCGCGCACGCCGTTGTTCGCGCTATCGAAGGAGTTGCACAAGGACAGTTCGATCACCCCGCTGGCGGCGTTGCACGAGCGATCCCCGGAAGAGACCGTGCAGCTGACCCGCGATCTGCGCAAAAAGATCGCGGCGCACCGCGAGCGGATGCGATCGCTCGGCAACGAAGCGGTGCGGCTGTTCGACGATGCGGGCATCACGGTGGAGGACCTGTGGAACAAGAGCAAGGGACCGCTTGCGTGGTTCAAACGGCTCGCGGAGTACGATGGGGAATTGAAAGAAATGGCACCGACCCATCGCGCCGCTCTCGACGGCGGCACGCTTGCGGTGAAACAGGCTTCCGCATCCGCGAAGTCGGCGATCGCTGCGTTCACACCACGGCTTGCGGGGATCCGGCACGAGGCCGAACGGCTGCAGCCCGATCACGTGGTGATGACCGCTGTGCTCGGCCAACTCATGCCTACCGCAGCACTGCAAGCGTTGAACGAGGAACTCACCGCCGTGAAAGCCGAGGACGGCGTGGCCTTCTTCAGCGACCTCACGCGCAAAGTGGCCGAGCTGGTGCGCGACGAGCCCGCCGCGTTCATCCACGAACGCATCGGCGAGCGCTACCGTCACTACCTCATCGACGAGTTCCAGGACACGAGCCGCATGCAGTGGCATGGCCTAGTGCCGCTGGTACACAACGCGCTCTCCAACAACGGCAGCGCGTTGGTCGTGGGCGATGCGAAGCAGGCCATCTATCGCTGGCGTGGTGGCGATGCCCGGCAGTTCATTGCACTACCTGCGCTGCACGACAAGCAGGACATTGCGGATGGCGACGAGCGCGAGGCGTTCTTCATCGAACGCAACACGATCCCCGAGCCACTGCCTTACAACTACCGCAGTGCGCGTTCCATCGTGGAATTCAACAACGCGCTCTTCGAGCAGCTCGGCAACCGGTTGCCCCAGGCCTACCGGCACGTATATGCCGGGCAACAACAACAGGTGAAGAGCACTGCCGAAGGGCTGGTCGTTGTGCGCACCTTCGACAAGCCCGATGAGGGGTCGGAGGAAGAGATCGGGCCGCATCAGCAATTCGTGATCGGCGCGCTGAACGAGGCCTTGGCCGACGGGTATGCCCCCGGCGACGTTGCCGTGCTGGTGCACACCCACAACAAGGGAAAGCTGGTGAGCGAATGGCTCATCGCCGAAGGCCACAGCGTGACCAGTCCCGATGGGCTGAAGCTCGACGGCGATGCCGCCGCTGAATTCCTGATGGACCTCTTCCGCATGCTGCACACCAACGATCGTGCGGCCGGCATACGGGCCTTGCAATACCGCGCGCGCTTGCACGATGCACCCGATGATGACGGGACGATCGCGGTGGCCTTCGGGGCGAAGGACGATCCGTTGGAACCGCTGCACCGCACACTGGCGGGCATAACGGCCGACCTGTTGCGACAACCCCTGCACACGCAGTTGCAATTGCTGGCGCAGCAGTTCGGTGTGCATGCGGCCAGCGATGCGCATGTGCTCTTCCTGCTCGATGAAGCCCACACGTCCAGCACCGCGCATGGCAACGATCCCCTCCTCTTCGTGGAACACTGGGAACGCGTGGGGAAGAACCGCAGCGTGCAAGTGCCCGCCTCGCCCCAAGCGGTGAAGCTCCTCACCGTGCACAAGGCGAAGGGCTTGGAATTCCCCGTGGTCATCGTGCCTTTCCCGGAACGGAAAAAGAGCGGAAAGGACGTGGATCATCTGTGGATCGCGCCCGGTGAAGTGATACCTGAACTCCCCTACGCCTTGGTGCGCGAAAGCAAGAACGTACTGGACCTGCCGCTGCCCGAAGTGATCGAGGAAACGGAGCAACGGCAACTCGACAACCTGAATACGCTCTATGTTGCCTTGACGCGACCGGAGGACCGGCTGTACGTGTTGGTGGCGCGCAATACCAAGGACCACTTCCTATCGGGACTGCTGGATCTTGCTGACGAGCGGGGCATGGTGGAGAACGAATGGCGGTCGGGACAACGCACGACCGCTGAGCATCGTGCCGATACCACTGAAGGTGCACTGCTGCGTTACCCGCCCTTGGTGGGCGAGGACCTCTCCCTTGCCATGCGCTTCGATGCACCGGAGCAATGGGATCCCGCCAACCCCGACCCGTACCGATCGAAGGGCAAAGCCATCCACGCGGTGATCGCCAGCCTGCGCACGGCCGACGAGTTGGACGGTGCGCTCAACTCGGCCATACAGCGCGGCGATCTGCTGCCCGCCGAGGCCGAAGCACTGCGCGCGCAGTTGGATCCGATGCTGCGCCGCGCAGACCTGGCGCCGTGGTTCGGCAGCACCAGTGTGGTGCGATCCGAAACCACGCTCATCACGGCCGATGGCCATGCCGCGCGGCCCGACCGACTGGCCATGGAAACCGATCGCGTGCGCGTGCTCGACATCAAGACCGGCCTTCCGTCGGAACATCACCATACACAAGTACACGACTACATGAACGTGCTGAACGATGCCGGACATGCACACGTGACCGGACATTTGCTGTACATCGCCACGGGCGAACTGGTGGTAGTGAAGTGAACACGACGCACATGGATACCATCAGAGCTATCGCGTCCAATGTCTTGCTGGTGACTGGGGTCCGTGTGGACGGCTGGTTCGCGATGAAGTGTTTTGGCACGCGGAGGCGCGGAGGACGCAGAGGTCCGCCGTACGGCGGATACAATGCCCAGGCATTGTATTCTCTGCGTCCTCCGCGCCTCTGCGTGAAAATGGCTCGCCTCGCCCCTACGTCCGATGTTAGGCCTTGCACCCATAAAATGTCCTCGATGACGCCATGTTCGCGAACTCGAATTAAGACGCAATAGCCCTGTGGATACCACCTATACCGCCAAGCACTTCCGCAACCTGTCGCTGGAGGAACTGTATGACATCATGCGCCTGCGCGTGGATGTGTTCGTGGTGGAACAACAATGCCCCTACGCCGAAGTGGATGGAAAAGACGAGGACGCATGGCATGTGATGGGGCGCGACGGCAGTGGCCTGCTGATGGCCTACGCCCGCGTGTTGCCGAAGCACAATGATGAGCCCGCGCACATCGGGCGCGTGGTGGTGAAGAAGGAAGCGCGCGGCACCGGCCTCGCCGATGAACTGATGCGCAAGTGCCTCGCACTACTGGAGCATACCTATGGCACACGCCGAAACGCCATTGCCGCGCAAGCCTACCTGGAGCGCTTCTACGAGCGCCATGGCTACGTTACCACGAGCGAGCCGTACGACTGGGACGGCATCCTGCACATCGACATGGTACTGGAGGGCTGAGACCGTTGCGCGTCATCGCGAACGAGTCTTCGAGTGAAGCGATCCATACAACGGTCGGGCATACTTCAGGTTGATCAGCTCCCAGAGTTCCTCAGGTAGCATGGATCGCTTCCCGCCTAAGAAGGCGCTCGCGATAACGCATGCCGACAACCGATAACCTTGGAACGGGGACACGCCCGCTATCGCACCAACGTCACGCTGCCGAAGTACTCCTGCGCGTGGCCGCCGTGGTCCACCACCGTGGCTTTGTACGAATAGACTTCCGGCGGAGCGTTCTTGCCCTCCCAACCCTGCTTGGTTTCCGCCGTGCGGAACAGGATGCTGCCCCAGCGATCGAAGACGAGCAGCTCGTAGTTCACCGCGCCGATCACCTGCGGCAGGAAAATCTCGTTCACGCCATCGCCATCCGGCGTGAAGGCGTTCGGCGCATAGAAGAGATGGTCGCGCACCTCCACCACGGCCGTTGCCTCGTCGGTACAGGTGTTCGAGGTGCTCACCACTTGGGTGATCGTGTATTCACCGGCATCGCTGAAGGTCCAAAGGAAGGTGGGGTCCGTCACTTGCTGGCCATCCACCCAATAGGTCCACTGCACGGCCTGTTCGCTTTGATCGCTCACCAGCACAACGGGGTCCATGATGTTCACCGATGGCGGATACACCGTGAATCCAGCGACCGGCTGCGGATAGGTGCGCACCGCCGCGACATGCACCGACTCCACCGTATCGATACAACCACTGTTGGTCATCACTTTCAACGACACATCGAACACGCCATCGATCTGGTAATCGTGGACCGGCGTGGCGGCGTTGGAGGTATTCCCATCGCCGAAATCCCAAGCGTATTGCATGGGTGTCCACGCCGTGGACGCATTGCTGAACTGCACGGGCAAGGGCACGCAACCCGACGTGTCGGGCGCGAACGACGCCACCGGTTCCGGATACAAGCGCACGGTATCGGTGTACGATTCCGTGCATCCGTTGTCGACGATCGTCAGTTCCACCGCATAGTTGCCCGGTGCGGTGAAGTCGGCGCTGATCGGATCGCCCTGCATGATCGGCTGCACTCCGTTGGGGCCCAGGTCCCACTGCACGTCCGCGTTCGGGCCGAACATGCCCAGGGCATCCAACTGCACGGGCAGCGCCTGAATGCATAGTGGAGGTGGCACAACGAACGACGGATTGATCGGCGCGAACACCTGGAACACGGCCGTGGCCGTATCGGCGCAGGGCCAACCGGGTTGCGCGATCAACGTGATCGTGTACGTGCCGGTGTCCGCATAGGTCCATGAGGGGTTCGCAACGTTCGAGGTATCGTTGGTGGCGTTCATATCGCCGAAGTCCCAGTGGAAGGAGGTGCCGTTGGTGCTCTGGTTGGTGAAGGCAACGGTGAAGCCGGAGCAGAAGCCCTGTTGCGTTTGGATGGCGCTGAACACCGAGAGTTGGCACGGCACCACTTCGAACCGGAAGTCGCGGCGCACTTCCGTCAGCAACGCACCGTTCCGGAATTCCTGCACCCGCACGCTGTACACGTATTGGCCCAACAGATTGGGCAAGGTGCTCATCATGCCCGTGCTTGCATCGATCGATAACGGCGGGGCGGTGCCCATGACATTGGCCGTGCTGAAACCCGCTGCCCACGGCACATTGGTGAACGGCGGCGGTGGTGCGGGCGACGGCAAGGGGTTCAGCTGCGACGCACCGTTCCACGGTTGCACCAACGAATACACCAGCACATCGCCGTCGGCATCCACCGCCGAATGGTCGAAACTGAAGGGGTCGCTGCTGCACAAGGCGATGGGCGGCAAGGCCGTGAACGACGGCGAACTGTTCACGCCCCAAACGCTCGCATCGGGCACGAACACAGCACACGTGATCCCGAACTGATCGGGGGTTTGTAGATTCAGGATGGTGGGTGTGCGGCAACACCGCTGATAGGTGATGTGATACCCTCCGGCGATGGGAGGCAGGTTCAGCACCGCGACATACTCAGCCGCTTCCACGCACACGATGGGCAGCACCTGCAAGCAGGGGTTGTTGAGCACCACGGGCACCAGCACCGTGTTACCCAAGGACGAGAACTCGGAGAACAGCCACGCACCGTTCGCATCGTACACCGAGAACTCCGCGCTGGCATCGAAGCCGGTGCCATTGGTATTGCCCGGGCCGCAATCGCGGTAGATCTTCAGGGTTACTTCGTAGTCGTCGTTGCCCACATGGGTGTAGAACATCTCCCCGCCGAGGATGTGCGTTGCTTGGCCGAGCACCGAAGTGCCCATCAAAGCGATCAACAAGGGTGTCCTGCAACGCATGGCTCCGATCCGCAAAAGGTAGGACGCCACGGCATGCAGGTGCGTCGCCTAGACGCCCATTCTTTCCATCCCAATACACAAGTCAAGGCTTTTCGGCCCGTTCCAGCGCGGCATTGAACACCGCTGCCTCCACTTCCCTGTACGAACCGTTGGTCATCGCGGTCAGCTCATGGATCAACACTTTCTCGGGGTAGGTGTGCGCCACCACCTTGTGTACGATCGCGCGCGACCCGACCAGCTGGACCTCGGTGAACGTGCTGGCCGATTCTATCCGGTACAAGCTGCGACCGTCGATCAGTTGGCGGTGGAGGGGGTAGTGCATGGGGGCAAAGGAAACCCTCACCCAGAAGTGATGCACTGGGATCGGCTTTGGAGGTACGGCCTATGATACTCGCGCCCTCTACGCGGACTTTGGAACTAGAGAACTTACTCCGGTCGAACTGCGAGGTACATCAGACCGCCGTGTTCGTTCGGTGCCAGGATATACTCATCAGCCTTAACCCCTTCCCGTGTCAACGTACTGACGAAGTATGGGTTAGTTAGCCTGTAAATGTTCCGCAGGTCATTCCGAACAACCGCATCCTTGTTCGATTCCACTACTTCAATGAGCACACCATTTGAGTACACTTGGGTCATGGTAGCCTGATGCAACCGGCGCTGGATCATGTATGCGCCCTCCATGAGCGATACCGTGTCGCACTTACTTGGATCCTGCTTGGTGTACGATAATACTTGCTCTCAATGGCAGAAAGGAGAACGTATCGTTTGTCATCGCATGGCCTCTTTCGCTTGTAGCATGCAGCCTCTTGCTTAGTTGGACGGAAGACCGCATCCAAGTACTCCACACATTGGTCATCATAAGCCGAACCTTCCGCGTGGGTTGACCAATGCGCGGGCTTCACGGTCACACAAGCATGAAGCATCAGCGCCGCAAGAGGCGCTATGGCGGCATCGCGAAAGATCCCTAGTTCCCACCCCCAGCAACCCCTCGCGTGCTTGAGCCGCGCGGGCTGCCGCTCGCTTCCGGCGAGTGGCTCTCGGTCTAGGGCCTGCGGCCCGCCGCCTGCGTGGCTCATGTTGTGCATTGTTCAAACGTAGCACCCGCCCCAACGCGTTGCAAAGATCAACCGATCGCATTGCTTGGGGTGTTGAACGTATCGAAGCCCATTGCACCGGCCATGCGCAGGAAAGTCACGCGGCTATCTTCCCGCCATGGAGCCGTTCCTGTTGCAGGTTGCGCGGTGCATGGTGGCGGAGCATGGCACGCAGATGCATCCCGTGGCCGTGGTGCTGCCGAGCGCGCGGGCGGGCTTGCATTTGCGCAAGCACTTGGCGCAGGTGACGGGCAAGGCGTTGTGGAGCCCGGAGATCCTCACGTGGGACCGGTTCATTGAAGCGTTGGCGGGCACGCGGCGCATGGACGATCTGGAGGCGCTGTTCGAATTGAACGCAGCCCACCGCACCACGCGCACTGTGCCCGATACACTGGATGCCTTCCTCGCATGGGCGCCCACCGCCCTGGCCGATTTCGACGATGCCGATGCACAACTGTTGGACCTGGACCGGTTCTATGCCGACCTGCGCGCACTCGAAGGCATTGAACACTGGAGCCTTGCGGAGGAGCGCACGAGCGCGGCGCAGGAGCGCCTGTTGCGCTACTGGCACGATCAAGGCCAGTTGCATCGCGCGTTCAGCGAGCGGTGCAAAACAGCGTCCGCAGGCACGGCCGGTCTGCTAGCCCGCATCGCCGCCGAGCGGGTGAAGGGGGGCGCGAAAGCACCGTGGGATGCGATCTGGTTCGTAGGGTTGAACGCGTTCACCGGTGCGCAGCGGTCCATTGTGGATGTGTTGGTGAAGGACCGCACCGCCCGGCTGTGCTGGGATGCCGACGGCAGCTACACCGAACACCCCGAGCACGAGGCAGGCCACTTCCTGCGCAAGGCTTTGGTAACCTATGGCGCGGGCCTGGTGCCCATGGCCAACGATCTGCGCGCGAAGGCCCGCACCATCCACGTGGCAACCGTTCCGACGTCCACCGCGCAGGCCTTGCATACGGCTGCGTTGCTCGCAGACCTATCGCCCGCCGAACGCGCGGTGACCGCCTTGGTGCTTGTCGAT
>CADECG010000072.1:8411-19763 GCA_902825795.1 uncultured Bacteroidota bacterium | reverse complement strand
CCTTGATGTCGCCGATGTTCTTGTACGCATCCACCACGCCTTGGGCCACGCGATCGCAACGCACAATGCCGCCGAAGATGTTCACCAGGATCGCCTTCACGCTCGGGTCTTTCAGGATGATGCGGAAGCCTTTCTCCACACGCGCCGCGTCGGCCGTTCCGCCCACATCGAGGAAGTTCGCGGGCTGTCCGCCGCTGAGCTGAATGATGTCCATCGTCGCCATCGCAAGCCCGGCGCCGTTCACCATGCAGCCGACGTTGCCGTCTAGCTTCACGTAATTGAGGCCTGCTTCGCCGGCTTCCACTTCAATGGGATCCTCTTCGGTCTTGTCGCGCATCTCGGCGTAATCCGGATGGCGGTAGAGCGCATTGCCATCCAAGCGCACCTTAGCGTCAACGGCGATCACCTTGTCATCGCTGGTCTTCAGCACAGGGTTGATCTCGAACATGGCCGCATCGCAGCCTTCGTAAGCGCGGTAGAGATCGGCCACGAACTTCACCATGCTCTTCTTGGCAGCGCCGGTAACGCCCAACGCCGTCGCGATCTTGTTGCACTGGAACGGCCGTAGGCCCACGCGCGGGTCCACGTATTCCTTCTGGATCCTATCAGGATGGTGCTCGGCCACTTCCTCGATGTCCATGCCGCCCTCCGTGCTGTATACAATGACATTGCGCGAGCTGGCACGGTCCAGCAGTACGCTCATGTAGTACTCCTTGGTTTCGCTGGGACCGGGGTAATAGACGTCCTCGGCGATGAGCACCTTGTGCACCTTCTTGCCCTGCGGCGGGGTTTGTGGGCTCTTCAGCATCATGCCGATGATGGCTTCGCTCTGGGTACGTACCTCATCGATGTTCTTCGCCAGCTTCACGCCACCGCCCTTCCCGCGACCACCGGCGTGGATCTGCGCCTTCACCACCCACCATTTGGTGCCGGTCTCCTGGCTCAAGCGCTTGGCGGCATCCACCGCCTCGTCGGCGTTGTAGGCCACGATGCCCCGTTGCGTGGTGACACCGTATTTCTGGAGGATGCTCTTGCCTTGGTATTCGTGGAGGTTCATCGGTAGCTGATTTCGGTCGGCGAAGTAAGGTGCTGGGCGCACACCCTCCGCTCAATGCGTTTCACCTTCTTTGCACAGCATGATATCCGCCACCGGCATCCGCAAGAAATACGGCGACCTTGAAGTCCTCAAGGGTGTTGACCTGCACGTTGCCAAGGGCGAAGTGGTGAGCATTGTCGGTGCCAGCGGCGCGGGCAAGAGCACCTTGCTCCAGATCATCGGCACCCTCGACAAGTCCGATAGTGGCGCGCTAGTGATCAATGGGATCGAAGTGGGCAAGCTCGGCACCAACGCGTTGAGCGCTTTCCGCAACAAACACATCGGTTTCGTCTTCCAGTTCCATCACTTGCTGCCCGAGTTCACCGCGTTGGAGAACGTGATGATGCCCGGCTTGATCGCCGGCAAAAGCAAAAGCGAATGCACCCCGCGCGCCGAGGAACTCCTCACACGCCTGAACGTGATCGCGCGCAAAGAGCACAAGCCGAACGAATTGAGCGGTGGCGAGCAACAGCGCGTTGCCGTAGCGCGGGCTCTCTTCAACAACCCCAGCGTTGTGCTGGCCGATGAGCCTTCGGGCAATCTGGACTCGGCCAACGCCAAAGAGCTGCATCAACTGTTCTTCGACCTGCGCGCCGAGTTCGGCCAGACATTCGTGATCGTGACGCACAACGAGGAACTGGCGGAGATGGCGGATCGCAGGTTGGTGATCAAGGATGGGGTGATCTGAAGCCCAGCATCGGGAAGCCTGACAACCGGCTCGCCATACAGACGTCTATCTTGCTGACGCGTGATCGAAGCGCACAGAACCATGATCGGAACGAAACACTTGTTGACGGCTTGGTTGGTGGTTGGGCCGTTTGCTGTGCTGCGGGCCCAAGAGGGGTCGATCGATGTGACGTTCAACACCACTGATATCGGCTTTGGCAATGGCGACGGGGCGAATTCCACGGTCTATTCCTCTCCTATCCAACCGGACGGGAAGATCATGATCGGCGGAGCCTTCACCAGCTACAATGGCACGGGCCGCAACCGCATCACCCGACTGAACGCCGATGGCAGTTCGGACACCGGCTTCGACCCCGGGACAGGAGCGGACGACTACCTACTATCCACCGCCGTCCAGGCTGACGGAAAGATCATCATCGGTGGGAACTTCTCGATATACAATGGCACGGTACGAGGCCGCATCGCCCGGTTGAACGGCGACGGCACTTTGGATACCGCCTTCGATCCAGGGACTGGAGCGAACGGCGTCATTTATTCTACCACGCTCCAATCGGATGGGAAGATCATCATCGGTGGAAACTTCACTTACTACAATGGCACGGCTCGCAACCATATCGCCCGGTTGAACGCCGACGGAAGTTTGGATACCGGCTTCAACCCTGGGACGGGGGCGAACAACCTGATCAATTGCACCACGTTCCAACCGGACGGAAAGATCCTGATCGGCGGAGACTTCACGAGCTACAATGGCACGGCTCGCAACTGCATCGCGCGCCTGAACGCCGACGGAAGTTCGGATACGGGCTTCAACCCAGGCACGGGAGCGAACAATTACATCAATACGATCACGCTACAGCCGGACGGCAAGGTCGTCATCGGTGGGAACTTCACGAGCTACAATAGCACGGCTCGCAACCGCATTGCCCGCCTGAACGCCGACGGCACGTTGGATACTGCCTTCAACCCGGGCACGGGGGTGAACAACTACATCCATTCCATCACCATCCAACCTGACGGGAAGATCATCATCGGCGGATACTTCACGAACTGCAACGGCACGGCACGTAACCGCATCGCCCGCCTGAACGCCAACGGCAGCTTGGATACTGGCTTCAACCCTGGCTCCGGGTCGAACAGCCATATCCGTTACACCACGCTCCAACCGGACGGAAGGATCATCATCGGCGGACAGTTCACCAACTACGACGGCACTGGCAGAAATTACATCGCCCGGCTGAACGCCGACGGCACCCAGGACCCCGGCTTCAACCCCGGAACAGGGGCGAACAACTTTGTCTCATCTACGGCGATCCAAGCAGACGGGAAGATCATCATCGGCGGAGCCTTCACCAGATACAACGGCACGGGCTGCAACCGCATCGCCCGCCTGAACGCCAACGGTAGCGTGGACACCGGCTTCAACACCGGCGGAATAGGGCCGAACAACGAGGTCCGATCCACCGCGCTGCAAGCCGATGGGAAAGTCATCATCGGCGGGATCTTCACCAACTACAACGGCACGGGCCGCAATTTCATCGCCCGCCTGAATGCCGATGGCAGCTTGGACACCGGCTTCAACCCCGGACCCGGGGCGAATGGCGATGTCCGATCCATTACGATCCAAACCGACGGGAAGATCATCATCGGCGGATTCTTCACCAGTTACAACGGCACAGGTCGCAATTACATCGCCCGGCTGAACGCTGATGGCAGCTTGGACACCGGATACGATCCCGGAACCGGGGCGAGCCACCCCGTCCATTCCACCGCGATCCTCACCGACGGAAAGATCATCATTGGCGGAGTCTTCACCAGCTACAACGGCACGGGCCGAAACCGCATTGCGCGCTTGAACGCCGACGGTAGCTTGGACACCGGCTTCGATCCTGGAGCCGGGGCAAGTGGCGAAGTCCGATCCATTGCGATCCTCTCGGATGGGAAGATCATCATCGGGGGATGGTTCACCAGTTACAACGGCACGGGCCGCAACCGCATCGCGCGCTTGAACGCCGACGGTAGCTTGGACACCGGCTTCGATCCCGGTACAGGTGCGAGCAACGTTGTCTATTCCACCGCGACCCAAGCCGACGGGAAAACCATGATCAGTGGAGACTTCGACAGTTACAACGGTATTGGCCGCAATAACATCGCCCGCTTGAAAACCGACGGCAGCTTGGACACTGACTTCAACCCCGGAACAGGGGCGAACGACTGGGTCATTTCCACCGCGATCCAAGCCGACGGGAAGATCATCATCTGCGGCTACTTCACCAGCTACAACGGCACCGGCCGCAACCGCATCGCGCGCATCAACGGCACCGCACGCACAGCCATCAAGGTGATGCTCGAAGGCCCGTACAACGGCGGCCTTATGAACGACGCACTGCGCACCCTCCCCTCCTTCCCGCTCACCGAACCCTTCACCGCAATGGGTTATGCGGAGGCGGCATTCGTGCCCGGTGCGACGATCCCGGCAAGCCTGCTTAGCGTCACCGGCAACAACGCCATCGTCGATTGGGTGATCGTGGAGATGCGACCTGTCGCGACGCCGAACGTGGTGGCCGCTTCACGCGCAGTGCTGCTGCAACGCGATGGTGATGTGGTGGATCTGGATGGTGTGAGCACCGTGGGCTTCGCTGGTCTTGCCGCTGGCAGCTATTGCGTGGCGGTGAAGCCCCGCACGCACCTGCCCGTGATGCTCTCGACTTCCACACCTATCATTTACGGCGATGCGATCGCCAGTGTTGACTTCACATTGCCGAGTACACAGTTGTATGATACCGATGCCCAGAACAACATCGGTGGCGTGATGGTGCTGGCCACTGGCGATGCCGTCTTCAACGAGAACCTGCAATACACCGGCGTGAGCAACGATCGCGATCCGATCCTGATCCGCATCGGTGGCACGGTTGCAACAGCAACGGTGAACGGCTATTGGAACGAGGATGTGAACATGGACGGCATCGTGAAGTACACCGGTGCGAACAACGATCGTGATCCGATCCTGCTGAACGTTGGTGGTTCAACGCCCACTGTTGTACGGCACGCGGAATTACCATGAGCGTTCGGTCCCAAGTCACAGTGCTGCTGCTGGTCTTCTTCTCAGCCTGCACGGAGCCAGCGGACCCGTCCCATTCAACGCCGACCGTACGACCACCATCTGGCATTACTCAACCAGAAGCTGCGCCCAACGTGCTCGTCCGAACCTGGGTGGCCACCGGCATCACGTTCAACGGCAATGCCGATCCGAACTTCGATGCATCGCGGCGGGTGGAACTGAAACTGGAGCCGGGCGGCGCCTTCACCATGAGCGGCTCGGGCAACTCCATGACCGGCCAATGGAAACAAGAGGGCACCAACGAACTGCAACTCGTTGACGATGGCACGGCCGCACCCCAGCGCTTCGGTATCGAGGTGCTGGACAGCACGCGCTTGGTGTTGAAGCTCCTCGACGAGATGAGCGCCGAGGTGATGCTGCATTATCGGGCGGAGTGAGATGTGGGAGTTGTGTTTCATCCGCCAAACGGCGGACGGAGAACGCGGAGGGCAATGTGCGGCGGGGCTTGGAACTACAAGAATTGTATTCTCATCGTTCTCCGCGCCTCCGCGTGAGACGGATCCCTCCATCCCGGCACGATAGTGTCTTGCGCTGCGTTGCACAACATGCACGCGCTCTACTTTCGGGCCATACCTCCGCATCATGACACGCACTTCGATCACAGCCCTGCTTGCCCTTGCTTTGGCGGCACCGGCCTCCGCGCAATTCGACATCAACGCCATCATGCAGCAGCAAGGCATGGGCATGCGTATGGTGGACGATACCGACCCCTTCGTACCGAACGCCTTCACCGGTGCCTTCCGTATGGAGATGCACTTGTTCGACAGTATTGCGGAGAAGAAGGAAAGCCCCATGAACCTCCGCTACTGGAGCAGTGCGGACATGACCATGGTGCAAACGGGCATGCCCGGCATGACGGGCCGCGAAGTGAAGATGCTCACCGACCTGAAAGGGAAATGGCAATACATGCTGATGACCGATGAAGCGGGCAAACGCATGGCCATGAAGAGCAAGAAGAAGAAGATGGTGATCACCGATACCCTACAACAAAAGCCGCCCGCCAAAAGCGACATGGCCTTCACCGTTACCAAGGAGAAGAGGACCATTGACGGACATGTGTGCACCAAGGTGATCGGCAGAGGCACAGATGGTATCTAGACGGGCTGGGTGGCGTTGGACCTGAAAGGCCCTTACGCCGACATGGCCAAACATGTGCGCAGCGCCGACGCCACCTTGAACAAACAGATGAGCGCCGTGCCAGGCTTCGCGCTGGAATTCGAGTGGGTGCCCGCTGGCGGAAAGGACAGGATCGTGTGCTACATCAAGGATCTGTTGCCCGGTGGTGTTGATGCGGATGTGTTCAGCCTCGATGGCTACGAGGTGATCGCCATACCGGGGATGTAAGGCACGATGGCGACGAAGCTCGATCTGCTCGAACAGGTGCAAGTGCACAGCCGCGCGGAATGGCGCGCGTGGTTGCGCAAGCACCACAAGCGCGAGACCGGCATCTGGTTGGTCTACCACAAGAAGCACGTCGCCGACAAGTACCTGGGCTACGCGGCCATCGTGGAGGAAGCGCTGTGCTACGGCTGGATCGACAGCACTGCACGGCCGCTGGACAACGAACGCAGCATGCTGCACCTGTGCCCGCGCAAACCCAAGAGCGTATGGAGCAAGGTGAACAAGGAGCGCGTGGAGCGGCTCATCGCACAAAAGCAAATGGCCGCGCCGGGGCTTGCGAAGATCGAACTGGCCAAAGCCAACGGATCGTGGACCGCGCTCGATGCGGTGGAAGCCTTGCTGGTGCCGGATGACCTGCGGAAGGCCTTGGCGAAGAACAAGACCGCGCAGAAGCACTTCGATGCATTCCCGCCTAGCGCCAAGAAGATCATCCTGTTCTGGGTGACCGGCGCGAAGACCGAGGACACGCGCAAGAGGCGCATTGCGGCGACGGTGAGCATGGCTGCCAAGAATTTGCGCGCGAATCAGTAGTCGCAGCGCGAGTTGGTGATCACTGCCGGCCTGGGCTGGCAGCTGAGGTTTTGGAAGAGGAGTGCGCAGGGTTCGACGAGGCGAACCGGTCGACAATTCTGGACGCTCGATCGGACCGAGCCAAGCGCGGATCGTGTTACACCCGAGGTGCCACGAGTGCAACTACCCAAACTCCTTGAAATACTCCTCAGAGAGGGTCCGGATCATATCCCTTGTTGAAGTAAAACTCACCACTCTCTTCATCAAGAGCACCGGATCCTCTCCTTCATCCCAAAAATCCGATTGCTTCTCAATAGCACCTGTCAATGCGGACTGAATGACATCGATCGATCGCTGACCGATCATTCCAAGATCAACCTCGACCCTAACTCTAGGCCTAAAGATCCTTGCAACGAAACCGGACAACATCCTACTTCCGAGTATTTCATACTCGTTCCCATCGACATCAAACAATCTCATTCCAACATGATATCCCTTGTTGTAGAGCCTGCGTATGGGGGTGTTAACGTCCGCCATGCTTCGATGATATTCAACAATTCCTCCTGCCGATATTGACAGAACTGGAAAACGCAGGATGCCTTCCATGACGCGTGCTTGGGGCTTGGACCTCAAAGCTTACCCGAGCGCGAGCTTGGGCCGATATACCAACTTGGTCCAACCCTAGCAAACCTGTCCAAATCAAAAACCTGATTTCCAAGCGCCGCTGGATTTCCCATAATACTTTTTGAGTTTACCACGTGTTTATCCCAGTTAACCTCATGAACTAGATTAATGAAATAGTCCATAGCTGAGTCGGAAATTTCCGGCACGTCAAACATGTCGTTCGAATCCCATTTCTCTCTACCGGCGAGCATATTCTCAATTAATATTTTCACCAAGCTTCTGCTCTTTACTCCGTTGTCATTGGTTTCGGTAGCGAACCTGTTACCAATAAGCAAATGCATTTTTAGCGTATAGCCCAAAAGCTTTTTCCAACTCAGTTTCTCCAACCTATTCTTCAACTCCCGAAAATCTTCACTGTGCTCAAGGCCTTCTATAAGTTTCCAAAAATGCTGGTCGCTCATAGCAGCCTCATGGACGAAAGCCATGTTGATCTTATCCTTTTCTCGATTCATCATCGAAGCAGCTTATTCCCGCACCAGTTCGCGTTATCGCACTGCGCGGATGCTCGGCCTCGCCAAGTGTCCATCGTTCGTGGGCCTGTGGCCCCTTGATTGTTCCTTGGTTGCATGCCGCCTTTCCCAAACATAGCCGAGCCGTGGCCTCCCCGCAGGATATTCGACCTCAATACCGGATGTGCCTTACGACGAATTCCCCGCGCTTGGCACCGTTGGCCGTTGACACGAATGTGCCGGGTCCCACCGGGCGTAGGCCATAGTTCCGAATGCTGAACACCCCGCTCCGTGGGTCAGCGTCCGGGGTCTGCACTTCAGCATAGTCGGCTTTGCCACCAGCATCGAAAGAAGCAGCCACGGGTACTCCGTCGCCCTCACCCACCTTGCGCACCGGTGAACCAGACTTGCGTAGGGCGATGTTCGCCGCATTGTCCTCGAACACGATGAGCAAAGCGTTCTGCTCCGTAAGCACGTAGCGGATATTGGCCCAGTACGTTGCTCCATAATGCCGCGGGACCACCGACTGCCACAACAAGCGGAGGTCGTTGTCGATGTTGAGTGCGCAGATCTCGTGGAACTGGGTCGAGTTTTTCGCCTCCTTCTCCACGGAACCCACCAGATAGAAGCCGTGGTCCGGGCGCATGATGAACTTCACGTCGGTAACCCCGTGTTCGATCGGCGTGGGGAACGGGAACGAAGCGGATGCCGTTGTGCTGGAGAGGTCCTTGGGAAAATCCAGCACGAAGGCTCCAACCGTAGCATCGGTGGTCACTTCCGGATGCACGAAAAAGCCGCCCACGCGGGGACCGTCCGGCAGCGCAACCAATGCGGTACTGTAAACCGCAGCACCACCCTCCAAGGTGATCGGCCGGTGCTGCAGTTGCTCCCCGAACCGGAGCAGCTCATAGCTGAAGTGGAGATCGTGCTGTGAAGGATCCTTGTCCTGGCTCCAGATCATCTGCACCGCGTACACCACTCCATCGTCACCCACCGCGACATTGGTGGCGACCATGCCCTTGTTCTTGAACTGCAGTTGGTAGGCGCGGTGATCGCCCAGCGGCTCGAAGCGGTCATTGAATACCCTTACCACTGCCAACCGCGTGCCGCCCTCGCCACGCAGATCGTCCCAGAAATACGCCAGCTTGCTACCGTCGGGGCTCTTGATGATCTTGCCCTTGTAGCCGCTGTAAACGCTGAACCCCTCGATCCCCAGCAGAAAGCGCCCGGCAAAGCCGGTCTGCTTCAGGTCCAGGTCCACAATAGGTGGCCCGGCGGGCAGCGGAGCGAGTTCAGGCAGGGAGAACCCGTGAGCGAACATCTTGTAGTTGCCGGACGACCGGATCCAATGCGTTTCGATGAACCACACCGCGTTGCCGTAAACCTGCAAACCGCTCAAGTTCCTATCGGTAACATCACTGGGAACCGCATTGGGGAACACGATAAGGTTGGCGTTCCCAGCAGTAGGCAGGTCCGCCATGGCCAATGTGCGGCCGTCGTCAAGGCTGCGGCACCTCATGCGCCTGGTCGTTTTGCTCACTTCCTCCTGCACGAGAACCTTGCCATCACTGGCCCATGTACCGATGGTCCAGCCTTCCTTGCCCTTTATTTCATCGGCCAGCCACGGCCAGTCGGTCACCTCCGGTTGTGGTACTTGGGCGTGGATGATCAATGAGAAACAAGTCAACAGCGTGAAGTGGGCAAGGCGCATGGTGGACAAGTTGAATTGGGGGGTTCGGGGTCGCAGTAAGTATAGGATGCGGCTTCTCTACTAGCGCACTCGGCACCCGCAAGTGTCTTCATCCCGCGTTGCGGGACTCACCGCGACAACTACACCTTCGCCACTTTCAGCACTGCATGCTTGCCGCCTGTAGTCACCTCAATGAAATAGACTCCAGGCGCTCCTGTAATATCGACGTCGAGTTGGTCGGTGCGCTGGAAGGTGCGGTGGTGGGTCTGTTGGCCCAGCACGTTCCTTACGATTAAGGTAATGTCTGAATGCGCATTGCCCAGATCGATCCGCAGGGGGCCGTCCGTGGGGTTGGGGTGGACCATCAAGGCGATGCCGAGGTCATAACTCATGATGCCAACGTTGGTCACCCCATAGACCCGCACATGGCCTTCATCGGTGCTGCTCCCCTCATTGTACTGAGCCCCGATGGCCAGGGTCTGGGCATCGGGCATGCTCACACACCGGCCTGACTCGTCACCAACAGCTTCCCCACCTATATCCGCCCCTTGTTGTACCCATGCGCTGCCGTTCCAAGTGTACACCCGCACATGGCCTGTATTAGAACCGTTCCCGTCGTTGAAATACCCCCCGGCGGCCATGGTCTGGGCATCGGGCATGCTTACGGAAAAGCCGAATCGGTCATTGACGGCTTCTCCATCGATGTCCGCCCCTTTTTGCACCCATGCGCTGCCGTTCCAAGCATATACCCGCACCTGGCCTGCCTCGGTGCCGTTCGCGTTGTTCTCTGGAGCCCCAATGGCCACGGTCTGGGCATCCGGCATGCTCACGGAATAGCCTGAAATATCACTACTGACTTCCCCATCGATGTCCACTCCTTTTTGTATCCACGCGATGCCGTTCCAAGCATAGACCCGCACGTGGCCTGCATCAATGCCGTTCCCGTCATTAAAGAATGCCCCGATGGCCACGGTCTGGGCATCGGGCATGCTAACAGAAACGCCTGATCGGTCATCAGCGGCTTCCCCATCAATATCCGATCCTTGTTGCACCCAAGCGCTGCCGTTCCACGCATGTACCCGCACATGGCCTGCATAGGAGCCGTTATCACCATTTCCAGTCGCCCCAATGGCCACCATTTGGGCATGAGGCATGCTCACAGAACCGCCTGATCCGTCAGTACCGCCTTCACCGTTGATGTCCGCTCCCTGCTGCACCCAAGCGCTGCCGTTCCATGCATATACCCGCACGTGGCCTCTGAAGCCGTTATTTCTCGTCGCTCCGATGGCCACGGTTTGGGCATCGGGCATGCTTACGGAATAGCCTGACCAATCACCAGCAGCTTCTCCGTCGATGTCTGCTCCCTTCTGCACCCACACGTTGCCGTCCCAGGCATAAACCCGAACATGGCCCGCGTCTGTGCCGTTGCCGTCATTAAAGCGTGCGCCTATTGCCACGGTCTGGGCATCGGGCATGCTCACAGACCAGCCTGATAGGTCATAAGCGACTTCCCCATCCAGGTCCCAACCAATTTGCGTCTGCGCGTAAATGTTGAGGCTGAGTCCGAAGACCAAGGCTGCGGACAGCAAGGCTATGGGTAGTGGGGCTCTGGTCGGTTTCATAGCTTGTTCAGTTGGCGGGAGAAGGCTCTGCCCGCAAGATCTCGCACGATCGCACGGGGCTAACGCTCGGCTTCGCCGAATGACCATCGTTCGTT
>CADECG010000072.1:0-8401 GCA_902825795.1 uncultured Bacteroidota bacterium | reverse complement strand
CTCCCTACTACTCTACCGCTCCACCACAAACCGCCCAACACCACCCGAAGCGATCATCCGGTAGGTGTACACCCCCGGCGCGAGTGCGCCAACATCCAACACGCCCCGCGCATCGGTCGTCAGGATCACCGCGCGGCCTGTCGCATCCATCACCTCGACTTGTCCGGGCGTGCCGATGTTCACTGTCGTGTGGGCGGGGTTCGGAAAGGCTGCTGATACATCCTCGCTGACATTGGCCGCGATCCCGGTGCTCAACGGATCCTCGCAGCAATTGCCACCGTCGCTCAGCGCGTACGGACCGTTCCAACAGCCATACTGCGTGAGGTGATAGCGCAGGTCGCCGCCCCAGCTGCTCAGGAAGTAATGGGCGACCTGGTCGGCCGTGTTGCAGCCACCTTGATTCGTGGTGATGTCGCAGGTGTACCCGCAGATGATACTTCCGTTGCCGTTGGCATTGGGCCACGTGGCGGGAGGATACAATTGGATGTCCACGATGTTCGCTGGTACACCTGTCACCGTGGTGCTCAGGTTGGCGCCACCGAGGTTGCAATGGTCGTTGTCAGCGTCGTAACCGGCGTACCACACGGCAACCACGTTGGCCGCGAATGCACCGCTGATGGTGATGCGGCTGAACTCGTAACTCACGATGCCGATGTGGAGGTCGGGCACGTTCTGGTCCACCACGATGTTGAGGTCGCCCCCATCGTAGTTGCTGTAGATCGCAACGTTGCCCAAGGGATTGCATATGGTCTGGCCCGCAGCGCTGCTGAACAATACGGTTAAGGACAGGAGGAGTACGGGTGCTCTCATGGTGAAGGGTTCGGGCCGATGAATCTAACGCATCCCAATAACTCTGACCGGTGACTTTAGCCGCAAGGGTCATTATCCGCAGATAACGCAGATGACACAGATAGCCTGCTGTCGCAGGCTTCGAATGCGCTATTTGCCGAAGGCGCATCTGTGGCATCTGTGCCATCTGTGGAAAATCCTGACCATGGCGTGCCATCCAAGAAGTGTCTTCCGCAGATGACACAGATAGCCTGCTGTCGCAGGCTTCGAATGCGCCATTCGCCGAAGGCGCATCTGTGGCATCTGTGGACAACTTCGCGCCGTGGATGTGAAAGCACTCTTGGACGAGGCCTACGACCGGTTAGCCAACCCGGCCTTCATCGAACTGGATCCCGTGCAGGTGCCTCGCTCGTTCAGCACGCGCGGCGACGCGGAGGTGATCGGCTTCCTCACGGCCACCATCGCATGGGGGCAGCGCAAGACCATCATTGCCAATGCGTGGAAACTGGTGAAACTGCTCGATGATGCACCGCACGATGTCGTCATGAACGCGTCGTCGGCCGAGCTGCGCAGGCTCGATCGTTTCGTACACCGCACCTTCAACGGGATCGACCTGAAACACTTCATCATCGGCATGCGGCATTTGTACAAGCAGTATGGGGGGATCGAAGAGGGCTTCTTGGTGGAGGGGCCGCGAGCCGTGAGCCGCGAGCCACGAGCTGCTTTGGGAGCTCGACAGGAGCCCGCGGCCCGTGGCCCGTGGCCCGCAGCCTCAAGCATCGCCTTGTTCAAGCAGCGCTTCTTCGAGCCCCGGCATCAAGCGCGCACACAAAAGCACGTGGCCGATCCATCGAAGGGCAGCAACGCGAAACGCATCAACATGTATTTGCGGTGGATGGTGCGACCGAACGATCGCGGCATCGATATGGGTTGGTGGAAGCGGATCCCGGCATCGGCGCTTCATGTGCCGCTCGATGTGCATACGGGGCGCGTGGCGCGGGAGCTGGGCTTGCTCACCCGCAAACAGGACGACTGGAAAAGCGTGGTCGAGCTGACGGAACAACTCCGCAAGCTCGACCCGTTGGATCCGATCAAATACGATATCGCCCTGTTCGGGCTCGGGGTTACTCGATGACCATGCGCGCTACTTGCGCTTGCTCGCCGGGTAATGCCAATTGCAGTGCGTACACGCCGCTTGGCGTACCGGCCATGTTCACCTGCACTTGCTCATCGCTGCGCACTTTCCAGCGGCGCACGATACGGCCCGCTGCGTCGGTGAGGTAGAGATCGGCAGCGCCGAGGAAGATCGCGGAGACGGTGATTGTGGTCTGGTCCTGCACCGGGTTCGGCACAATGGTCAGCACCTCCTTCCCTACTACGGTTTCAGCAATGCCATCCACGATGCCATAGGTGAGCGTATTGAACACCGTGTTCGTTACGATAGGTGCGTTGTTGTCGAAGTGGATATCGGCCGTGTTGCTGGCCACCGTGCCCTCGGGCAGGTTGTTGAAGGTGCGGATGCTGAAGCGCACGAAGCCTTGGCTACCGATGTAGTCGGCGCCGGAATCGGGCAGGTTGATGCCGTAGTGCTCGAAGCGCACCACGCCGTCGGCTTCCATGATCGTGTGTACCGTGTGGCTGCTGGCCAGCACTTGGAAGGTCGCAGGGTCCAGGTCGGCATCCAGTTGGTCAATGATCACCACGTCCAAAGCCGGTGCGTTGCCGGTGTTCATGAAGCGCACGGTGTATTCGAGCGTGGTGTTCATGGCGGTGAGGTGATCCACACCATCGCCAACTGGCAGCACTTGTTTGTCGTTCGGGTCGAAGGCGCATACCAAGGTCGCTTGGTTGTCGGCGGTCACGGTGTGTACCACTTGGCCGTTGTCCATCGCTTCAGCCACAAGGTGATCGTTCATCACGGTGCCCATGAAGTTGGCGTCGGCCATCTGCACCTTCACCTCCACGTTGCGCGAGTGGCTCGGTTGCACGGTGGCGAAGACCCACGTGATGGTATTGCCGTTGATGCTCGTGGGCAGCGGGTCGGCGCTGTTGAAGCTGTTGATGTTGTCCAGCGTCAGCGTCATGCGCAGGTCGTGCACTTGGTTGCCGGTGTTGGTGGCGGTGAGGAAGTACGGCACCTCGGCCGTGCAGCGCACGCTGCCGCTGGTGAGTTCAGCCGTGTAGTCGTTGAGCACTTGATCGGCGTGCAGGCTGAAGTCGCGGTTCAAAGCTGAACCGTTAGGCGCGGCCACCATCGCATTGGCGATGCCGGTGCTCGTCAGTTGCCACATGTAGGGTGCTGCGACTTCCACCGTGTAGTTGCCGGGGTTCGCTTGGAACCAATAGATACCGCTGTGGTTGGTGAAGGTGCTGCGACCATCGTTCAGGTCCACGCGCACATTGTACATGCCGTGGTCGGTGCCGTTGAAAAGGCCGTCGCTGTTGATGTCGTTGAACACGCGGCCGCAGATCATCAGCTGCGCCACTTCGAGGTTCTCGAAACGTGCGATGCGGTTCTGCACGCTGGTGGCCGCGAAGAATTCAGGGTCGCCATCGCCATCGAGATCGCCGGCTAGCAGTTTGTGGGCATCGTCAACACCGTAGGCAATGATCTGCGCCGGACCGAAGCTGCCCTGTCCGTCGATGTTCTCGTACCACATGATCTGGTCGATGGCACTGTTGGAACTCGCGAGGTCCTTGTCGCCGTCGCCATCCAGGTCCTGCACCAGTAGCGCATCAGCGGATGTGCCCATGGCCACCGGACTGAACGTCGCGAAATTCTGTTGGGCATCCAGGCCGCGCTGCCAATCCAGCACACCGGCCAAGCTGCTCGTACTGATCAGGTCGAAACGACCATCGCCATCGAGATCGTTCATGCTCCCTTTGCGGCTGGCGTTGATGAACTGCGCAGCGGCGAAGCTTCCACCGAGGTTGGCGCACCAACCCATTTCTTCCGGCAGGCCAACGCTCCACACCAGGTCAAGGTCAGCGTCCTCGTCGAGGTCGATGGCTTGCACACGGGCGTTGTTGTACAGCGGGGTAATGCTCATGGCCGCGCTCATGGTGCCGGTGCCGTCGGTGTTCTCGCACCACGCCAGCGTGTTGATGGACAATACGAAGTAGGGGTCCTGGTCGCCATCGCTGTCGATGTCGGCGTGACCCAGCTCAACTGCCGTTGCGCCGGGCAGCACCATCAAGGGTGCGCTCCAACCGAAGGTGCCCAGGTTGCGGTACCACACGATGCCGCCGTTCAATTCACGCGAAGCGAGGATGTCGGGCCAACCGTTGCCGTCCATGTCCACCACATGGGCGCGGCTCTCGGCGCCACCACCAATGGTGACCGGTGCGGCGAACGTGCCCATGCCGTCGCTGTTCTCGAAGAACAGCAGACCGATACGACTGCCCACGAGCATATCGCGGTCGCCGTCAAGGTCCAGGTCCACCAATTCCATGGTTTCGGGACCTTCGATGGCGATCGTTTGCTCCGCACCGAACTGCGCGAGCAGCGCGGCAGGCAGCAGGGTACATGCAAGGGCGGTGAGGGAAAAGAGGCGCATTCGGCGCATGGGGAGAGGGTTATTTGGCCCGTCGAAACGCACAAGGGGTCCGTCGGGTTTCAAATACCGTTCATCCCTTAAGTCAAGGGGCTTGGGCGAAGAGGGGGGAAGGAATATCCAATGGCCAATATCCAATGCTCAATGGCCAACGGTGAAGAGCCGAACACCTACCGCCGCACCAAGCGCGCTTCGCTCGACCTTCGTCGGCACCGCAAGCGCTCGGGTTTTCCCCGAGTGCTTCAGGTCGATAGGGCGTCCTCGCCCGCCTTACCTGCCAACTCTTTGCTTTACGTGTTGTTACTATGTCGACCCAAATGCCCTTTGCGCACACGGCTGTGCGATACGCGATCGCAGGCGTTTGGCTTTTTAACGGGCTGTATTGCAAAATCCTGGATCAGGTACCCAGGCACGAAAGCATAGTGGCCGCCATTCTCGGCGAGCAACATGCAGGGCTAATGACGAAGCTCATCGGTGTTGGCGAGATCGGCATTGCGATCTGGGTCCTCAGTGCATGGAGGTATCGATGGTGCGCACTGACCCAGATGGCGTTGATAGTGGCTATGAACGTGATCGAATTCATACTGGTGCCCGATCTACTATTGTGGGGTCGGTACAACATCCTTTTCGCATCGGGACTTGTCGCGATCATTTATGTGAACGCATTCGGGAAGGGAGCACGTTAGGGGGACCATGTTCGCCGCACTGAAGAATCACCCTTTCGCTGTTTCAGCAGAACTGGTGCGCACCGTGGTTCTTTCATACGCGGTACCACGCGACCAACTGCTTCCATTGCTTCCGCCCTTCCTCGAGATCGATGACTTCCAAGACCAATGGGGATTCGTGGCCGTGGCGATCGTCAAGACGAAAGCCCTGCGTCCCGCAGGCCTTCCAGGCTGGCTCGGCAATGACTTCCATCTGGTGGGTTATCGCGTTTTCGTCCGCTACCGCAATGCCAAGGGCAAACGTTTGCGCGGCTTGTATATCCTCGGTTCGCAAACGGACAAACGCCGCATGGTCCTGCTCGGCAATGTCTTCACGCATTACAAGTACACGCATCGGCCGCTGGTCGTAACCACTGAGGGGCACCGAACACGGATCACGTCCACTGATGGCACTTCCGATCTGGTCATTGAGGATGACCCGCACCATACCCCTAGCCTACCGGCCACATCCGTCTTTCAGGATTGGAGCGAGGCAAGGCGTTTCGTGGGTCCGCTTCCGTTCACATTCAGTCACGATGCCCCGAACGATCGCGTGCTGATCGTGGAAGGCCAGCGATCGCATTGGGTTCCACGTCCCATCACTGTTCTCTCCCATTCCTTTTCTTTCCTCGACAAGTTGCCCTTACCGGCACCACGCTTGTCGAACGCGTTCATCATCGAGCATGTGCCCTACGGATGGAAGCGCGGAACGCTTGAACCTATCCGCGTATGAGGGGCCGGTACGAAGGCATATGGAACGTGGTGCGGTTCAATTGGCCCACGTACGCACTGGGGGTGTTGGTTTTGGTATCCACCATCACCGCAGCAGCCTTCACGACGACATCGGCTTCCATCTTTTTCGTGGTGTTGTCGGTGCTTGCGTGCCTTGCCTTGGTGACCCCATTGATCGCCTCGCATATCATCTACGATCGTTCCGATCTCTATGACCTCACTTGGTTGCGCGGACTTCCTGACCATTGGACCGGAAGCATCCTGAACCTCAACGCAGGCTTCGATGAGACCAGTCGCTTGATACGCGGGAAACTGCCGTACTGTGATCTGTACGTGGGCGATTTCTACGACCCAGAGCGGCATACGGAAGCGTCGATCGCAAGGGCGCGAAAGGCGTACACGACATTTCCAGGCACACTGGCCGTGGACACTGACCTGCTGCCCTATCAGGACAAGTCCATGGACATCGTGCATGCTTTCTTTTCAGTGCACGAGGTGCGGGACCAACAAGAGCGCATCCGCGTTCTTTCCTCCATCAACCGCATCTTGAAGCCCACCGGCCGGTTGGTCATCACCGAGCACTTGCGCGATCTGCCGAACTTCTTGGCCTTCAATCTGGGCTTTCTGCACTTTCACTCGCGCACCTCTTGGCTGCGCGCTTTCCAGCACGCCGGTCTTGAAGTGCACACCACGAAGAGAACGACGGCCTTCGTTACCACCTATACGCTGCACCCCCGGTGATCATACACCTTCACATACTTGGCACTGTCTTCACGGTTCTTGCTTTGGCGCATATCGGTTTCCCACGCTATTTCAAGTGGAAGATCGAACTCGCACCGTTGAGCACCATCAACCGACAGATGATGCAGGTGCATGCGGCATTCATTGCCGTTGTGGTACTGCTCATGGGGCTCCTCTGTCTCACCTCAGCTGCCGACCTGGTCAGTACTGTTCTCGGTCGTCGCATCTGCATGATGTTGGGTGTCTTCTGGACGCTGCGTCTTGCGGTGCAGTTGTTCGTTTACTCACCAAGCCTGTGGCGGGGCAAGCTTTTCGAGACGACGGTTCATATCGTCTTCTCGCTGCTCTGGGCGTACTCGGCGGGCACGTTCTTTCTGTCCGCTCTGGGCTGATCCTTACCAAAGGCTAACCCGCGCTCTCCCTCACCCCCTCCACCACCTCCACTCCCGTCAAGTCGGCCTTGCCGCTTTTCAGGAACTCATAGGTGATGCGGTCGGTTTTGCAGTCGATGAAGGTGAGCTTCTTCAGGCTGCGGCACTTAAAGAAGGTGTTGGTGAGCGTGGTGTTGCGGAACGTTACCCGGGTGAGGTCGCAGTTATCGAACTGGCAGTCCTCCACGGTGCCATCGAAAACGGTGTCGCCGATGTAAGAGTTGATGAACGAGGTGCGCTTCAACACGGCGTTCAATATCGTGTTCTGCTCGAAGCCACAGCCCTTCACCGTTGCCCCGGTAAGGTCGGCCCCGGTGAGGTTGCAGTTGCTGATGTTGCTGTCCGAGAATTCAGCGCCGTTCAGTGAGCACCCCGTGAGGACGTCCTTGAGCAAGTTGGAGCCGTGGATGCGGCTGCCGCTGAGGTCGGAACCGGACAGGTCGCAGCTGTCCATGTTGTTGTTCTTCAGTAGCAGCCCGCTCAGGTCGCTGCCGATGAACTTGCAGTTCTTCATGTTGCTGGATCCGAACTTCTCCTGCAGATCTTTCAACCCGCTGAAGTCGGCATCCACCCAGTTGCCGCGCGACATGTCCCAGCGCAGCTTGTCGCCTTGTTTGTCGGTCGGTCCGTCCGCCGCGCGTTTCGCTCCGGGCTCTTCGGACGTTAGTGCCGTGGCCGTAGATGGGAAGTTGCCGGAGAAGTAGTTGAGGTCCACCCCGAGGATCTCCGCCAGCCGATTAACGGTAACGATGTCGGGATACGATTCCCCGCGCTCCCATTTCCCCACGGCTTGCGGGCTGATGAACAGGCGCTCGGCGAGCTGCGCTTGGGACAGGTTCATCTTCTTGCGTGCGTCGGTTATCCGGGTGCCGATGATGTTGTTTTCCATGTGCGTTGTTGCGTTGTTTTTCCGCGCTGCAAGGTTCAGTTGGCCCTTGGCCTTAACCATCGGAACCGCCGCTCCCTTTGGTTGTATTCCCGCTACTTGTGGTTGTTATTCGACAACGGGTGGTTGTACGGGCGGGAAAGTTGGTGAATGGTGATTGGTGATTGGTGAAGACGTGCGGCGCTGCTACTGAGCTAACATCCATTCGCCATTCACTTCTCTCTCCCCGCCCCTACCTTCCTCCCATGGATACCCAGACCGTGCGCGCCATGGCCTACCATAAACCAAGTTGAAGCATGATCGAGAGTTTCGGAAAATCAGTACAGCGGATGTTTGATGAACTGCCGGTTTCCCAAGGATTGCACCTTCATGAACATGATGAATCGTGGTATGAGATACGGGCGAACAGGTTTTCGGTCCATTTCAACTTTGACCGCGGTGATATGGGATGCCACGTGGTAGTACCCGAGGCGGGCATGGACCATATTCGTGTGAGGGATGCCTACGCCAAGCTGAACGAGGAACCTGCTCCACCTCCACCCGCAAATCTTTGGTCCGCTCGTG
>CADECG010000071.1 GCA_902825795.1 uncultured Bacteroidota bacterium | reverse complement strand
CAGCAATTGGCCAACCGTCCGGGCAACATCGGCGATGACTTCGTGGTGTATGTGAACGACTTCACCAACCCTAGCGCGGTAGTGGGTTATCGCGATGGCGATGATTGGTACAACGCACTCGGTGAGCGTGTTACCGATCCGGCCGTGCTGCGCTCTGCCAGCGGGATCCAGCCGTACCTCATCAACAAAGGCAACGATGGCCAATTGGCAGGTAGCCGATTGAACCAGAACGCGTTCAAGGATTATGATCCCGTGGTGAACTTCATGCCGCGCGTGGCCTTCAGTTTCCCCATCAGCGATGAGGCGGTGTTCTTCGCACACTACGATGTACTGACCCAGCGCCCTACGAACGCGAGCCGTTTGGATCTGTTGAACTACGCTTACGTGCAGACCACGGGCAACACCATCAACAACCGCAACCTGAAGCCCACCAACACCAGCGACTACGAGCTTGGATTCCAACAGGTCCTCACCAAGAGCAGCTCGTTGAAGATCTCGGCCTTCTATCGCGAATTGCGCGACATGATCCAGATCCGGAACATGACCGAGGCTTGGCCAGTGAGCTACAAGACGTTCGACAACATCGACTTCGGTACGGTAAAGGGGTTCACGTTGACGTATGATCTGCGCCGCACCGGCAATGTTTGGATGCGCGCGTCCTACACCCTGCAGTTCGCCGATGGTACCGGTAGCGATGTGAACACCAGCTTGGCATTGGTGAACAGTGGCCAGCCCAACCTGCGCACGATCGCCCCATTGAACTTCGACCAACGGCATAAGTTCCAAGTGACCACTGACTTCCGTTACGGCTCCGGCAAAGACTATAATGGCCCGATGCTCTTCGGCAAGCCTATCCTCCAAAGCACTGGCGTCAACGTCGTGACCCTCCTCGGCAGCGGTACTCCTTACAGCCCCAGCAGCCGGATCATCAATGAAGGCGAAGCCATCGGAAGCCACAGCCTCAACGGCAGCATCAACGGAAGTCGTTTGCCATGGCAGTTCACCATGGATTTGCAACTGGACCGCGATATCCCGCTGAGCTTCGGCAAAGGGGAAGACAAGGCCAAGAGTGCCAACTTGAACATCTATCTGCTTGTTACCAACGTGCTGAACACACGCAACGTAACGGGTGTGTGGCGTGGCACCGGTGCACCGGATGATGATGGCTACTTGGCTGCAGCACAATATCAAGACAACATCAATGGCCAGATCAATCCGGACGCCTATCGAGACCTCTACGCTTTGAAGGTGAACAGCCCGGATAATTTTGGTGCACCCCGCACAGCACGCTTAGGTATCCGTTTCGATTTCTGATCAACCCCACTATAGGGACATGAAGTACACGAACCTTATCCGCACCTCGGCCGCAGTTTTGACCATGGCTTTAGCCATTGGCCAGACCACCGCTCGCGAGAACGAATCCGGCCGCAGTGTTAGCCGAACGAACGGCCAAGCAAAAGCTGCGGGTTGCTCTCCCTCGACGCACCGAGTCGAGATCGACCTCAACAACGTACGTGCCCTGATCGAAACGGGCGGCAACATGTGGCAGGACCGTTCCAGCCCTGGTGGACCAGCATACGAAGTACCAAAGACGGACGACCGATCCGGACCGCATTCGTTGTTCGCGGGATCGTTGTGGATGGGGGGGCTTTCACCGGATAACCAACTGAAACTGGCCGCCGTTCGCTTCCGCCAAGTAGGCAATGATTTTTGGCCCGGCCCACTCACCAATACGGGTGATGCTTCGATCGAACCCGAGGTGTGCACATTCTATGACAAGTCATGGAAGACCGCGCGTAAGGACGTTGCTGCACACAATGCCTATTACATCTGCTTAGGGGACCCGAATTGCAACGTGAGCGTTGAGTACCCGGGCTACTTCGCGCCGCCCGTGTTCTACGAGTGGCCCGCCATCGGCGATGTAGCCGCTGGTCAGGATCTCTACATCGCCCCATTCAACGACTTCAACAACGACGGTGACTATAACGTTGACGATGGTGACTCGCCCGGATACGATCTGGACGGCTCTATCGATTGCAAGGCGCGTTTCAGGGAGGATGCCATCCCGTTGTTCGGCGACGAGAACGTTTGGTGGGTGTTCAACGACAAGGGGAATGCACACACCGAGACAAGCGGACAGCCCATCGGCATGGAGATCCGTGCACAGGCTTTTGCGTTCGCAACGAACGATGAGGTGAACAACATGACCTTCTACAATTATGTGGTCATCAACCAAGGGACACAAACCCTGACGAATACCTACTTCGGCCAATGGGTCGACGTTGATCTTGGCTGCGCGAACGACGACTATGTGGGTTGCGATGTTAGGCGCGGCTTGGGCTACGGATACAATGGCGCTGACAATGACGCTGGTGCGGCTTGTGCTGGCGGCGCCACTGGATATGGGCTGCAACCACCTGCTATCGGAATGGATTTCTTTGAGGGTCCATTTCAGGATTATGACGGCGTTGACAACCCACTAAGCACTGATTGTGGCTTGGCGCGAACCGGCAATGGGGTCCCATATGATGGTATTGGCATTGGTTACGGCGATACCGTGGTCGACAATGAGCGTTATGGTATGCGGGCCTTCCTCTATCACAGCAACGATGGCTCGGTAACCGGAGACCCTTCGATCGCAATTGAATATTACAATTACCTCCGTGGTATATGGAGGGACGGTTCCCCGAATCTCTACGGTGGAACGGGGCACATTAGTTCGCCCGGCGCCGACCCGAATACGCAAGCGCAATACATGTTCCCTGGCGACAGTGATCCTCTCGGTTGGGGAACCAATTGCGTGCCTCAGTCACCTTGGTCGGAAGAAACGGAAGGAAATCCTGCTGCCGATCGTCGCTTCATCCAAAGTGCAGGTCCATTCACTCTGGAGCCCGGTGCGTACAATAACATTACCGTAGGTGCCGTTTGGGCCCGCGCCAATGCAGGGGGGCCTCTTGCCAGCGTTGAAGAAGTAAGGAAAGCTGACGATAAGGCGCAATCACTTTTCGATAACTGCTTCAAGATCCTGAATGGCCCGGACGCTCCCGATCTGAATCTTGTTGAACTGGATCGTGAATTGATCCTTCAGATCGAAAACCTGAGTACGAGCAACAACAACATCAATACTCCGGAGGACTACTTGGAGTTGGATCCCGCGATCCCCACCAGCGCCAGCGATCGCTTTTACCGCTTCCAAGGGTATATGGTCTACCAACTAGCAAATGCCGAAGTATCCGCGAACGAGTTGACGGACCTGAACAAAGCCCGCCTCATCTATCAGGGAGATATTGAGGATGGCGTTGGGCAACTGGTTAACTATACCTACGACCCTCAGATCCAATTGCCGGTGCCGGTGGAAATGGTGAACGGGGCCGATGAGGGCATCGCGCACAGCATCCGGGTCACCGAGGACAAATTCGCCCAAGGCGATGCACGCTTGATCAACTTCAAGACGTATTATTTCATGGCCATCTCCTATGGGTACAACGAGTGGCAGGAGTACAATCCCGTTGCGTTCACCGGCCAGCCGTTCCCTTTCAAATCCAGCCGCAAACGTGGTGATGGTAGTGAGATCGGGGTGTTCTCCGGGATACCGCATAAGCCCGCCCCCGCTAATGGCGGCACGATACAACAATCACCTTACGGCCAAGGATTCCCCTTGACCCGTGTGGAAGGCGATGGCAATGCTGAGAACAGGGTTGAACTGGATGAGAGCACCATTGATGCGATCATGGCCAGCAATATCTGGCGCAAGGATGAACTGCTGTTCAAGGCTGGACTTGCACCGGTGAATGTGAAAGTGATCGACCCGTTGAACGTGCCCAAGAGCCGTTTCGAATTGTGGATGACGGACTCCACCCAGAATGATCTGGAGGATGCACAGTGGAAACTCGTGGCATTGGACATTGATCGTACAGGCGGACCGAATGGTGAACCGGACGGTGCACCTGATACGGTGCGGAGCGAACGCTCGATCCTTGTCTTGAACGAACAACTCGTGCCGGATTGGGGGTTGTCAGTAACGATCCAACAATACAATTTCCCCGATGCCGGCGGCCAATTCACGGAACCTATTGATCAGGGATCGTGGTTGTTCGAGAATAACCAAGCCTGGTGTTTCGGTATTCCGGATGGCGAGGGCGAGACCCCATTCAACTGGATCCGCGCAGGAACAAGTGACGAAGAAGGCAACAGCTACAACGATTACCTCGGCGAGGATGATGAGGAGGTCTATGAAGGGATCATTTCGGGCATGTGGGCACCATGGGTGCTCTGCGGCGACACCGCTTTCCAACCCTGCTCCAAGGACCTTGCACTATCGCGCAACGTTTCTCGCATCTCTGCATCAAGGCCAACGCTTATCGTTATGACGCCCGACAAGAGCCGATGGACACGTTGTCCCGTTCTGGAGAACGAGGAAAACCCGGACGCGGCTGAGGGTGGCGTCGAGAAGAATCACCTACGCAGTGGGGCTAGTGTTGATAAGAACGGCATCCGTTCCGGTCAACCGGGTTGCAATGAGGGCGAGGCCCAACTGGTTTCTTCCACCGGCATGGGTTGGTTCCCTGGTTACGCGATCGACATAACCAGCGGCGAACGCTTGAACATGGCGTTCAGCGAGAACAGCTTTTACGGCGGTGCCATCGGTCGCGATTTCTTGTTCAATCCCGATGATCGGTTGCTGACCAACCTTGGTGAACCGTTGTTCGGTGGCTGCCATTGGATCTATGTGTTCAATAACATGGACCGCACGAATGCGACTGGTCCCGGCAACTTCATGCCCCACTACGATCAGGGCCAGTTTTCCATCAATCAACTGAACACGAACACCACCACCAGCCGCCGTAACATGTTCCGCTCCACTAGTTGGGTGGGCAGTGTTGTTATGATGCCGGGAATGAGCATGAACACACCGCAAGACGGGCTCATTCCGAGCGAAAGCCGGATCCTGCTACAGACCAAGCAGCCATACACGGAGTATGTTGATCCCTATGGAGGCTACAACCCGCACATCCCGGAGAACCCGAACGGTTTCCGGAACAACGGTCGTCCGCTTTACACCTTCAAGAGCGATGGGCAAGCGACGCTTACCGAGTTGAACGACGTTGCTGTGGATGCCTTGGATATGATCGGCATCGTGCCCAATCCCTACTACGCTTTCAGCGGTTACGAGACCAGCCGTCTGGACAACAGGGTCAAGTTCATCAACCTGCCCCAAACCTGTAAGATCCGCATCTTCAATGTGAGCGGCACGTTGATCCGCCAGTATGATAAGGACAACGACTTGACCTTCTTGGACTGGGACCTGCGCAATGGCAACACGGTTCCTATCGCTGGCGGTACCTACATCTGTCACATTGATGTGCCGGGCGTTGGAGAAAAGGTGATCAAATGGTTCGGCGTGATACGCCCTGTGGACCTCCAGAATTTCTGATGCGGACGGAAACGACAACGAAGCGATCGACATGAAGACGAACAACATGACCCGGACCTTGGCCTTGCTGGCGATCAGCGCGGTGATGGGTGCTCCCGCCTACGCAGGCAATCCGGATCGCGCCGGTCAGGCCGGGGCATCTCAGTTGCTCATCAATCCCTGGGCACGCAGTAGCGGTTGGGGATTGGCCAATACTGCCACATTGCGCGGTGTGGAAGGCATGTTCGGGAACGTGGCCGGCTTGGCCCACACGAATAAGACCGAGATCCTGTTCACCAATACCCGTTGGTTGGAAGGCGCTGGCGTCAGCGTGAACTCGGTCGGCCTTGGACAGAAGTTGGGCGAGAGCGGCGTGCTGGGCATCAGCGCCATGGTGATGTCCTTCGGCGATCTTCCGGTTACCACGGATGCCCAACCCGAGGGTGGCCTAGGTACCTACCGTCCAACGATGAGCAACATCGGCATTGCGTACGCCAAGACTTTCAGCAATAGCATCTATGGCGGGTTGTTGGTGCGCGTAGCGAGCGAGAGCACTGCGAACGTTCGGGCAACCGGTGTATGCTTCGATGCAGGCATCAATTATGTGACCGGCGAACGCGACAATGTGAAATTCGGGATCGCCCTTAAAAACGTTGGACCGGCCATGCGCTTTAACGGTGACGGTCTGGGTGTGCAGGGCCTTGTGACTTCAGGAAGCGATGAATTGACCTTGCAGCAGCGCAGCGAGCGGTTCGAGCTACCAAGCATGCTCACTATCGGCGGCGCATATGATATCCAGCTTGCTGAATTGCACCGCCTGACGCTGGCGGGCACCTATGTCAGCAACTCCTTCACCTTGGATCAAGGCCTTTTCGGCTTGGAGTACGCCTTCAAAAAGATCTTCCACCTCCGCGGTGGCTATCTCTGGGAGAAGGACATCACCGATGCTGAAGCCCGTTCCACAGTGTTCACCGGTCCGAGCGCGGGGCTCAGTGTCGACTTCCCGTTCGGCGCTGATAAGAAGAGCGCCATCGCCATCGACTACGCGTACCGCACCACGAACCCCTTTGCCGGGGTGCACTGTATCGGTTTGCGCGTGAGTCTCTGACCCATACCGACCTACATTCGCGAAGAGGGTCCGCCGCACGGCGGATCCTCTTCCTTTCTTTCCACCCGAACCCATTCGGCGATGAGCACCGCTTACTATACCGAGGAAGGCCTCCGCAAACTGCAGGAAGAATTACACCGCATGAAAACGGTGGATCGCCGCCATCTGAGCCAGCAGATCGCTGACGCGCGTGACAAAGGCGATCTGAGCGAGAACGCCGAATATCACGCGGCCAAGGAAGACCAAGGGCTGCTCGAAGCCCGAATTGCCAAATTGGAGAACGTGGTCGCCAATGCACGCATCATTGAAGCTGGGCAATTGGAGGAAGGCCGGGTATACATCCACAGCAAGGTGATGGTGCGGATCGTGGACAATAACACCAAGCGCGAATTCACATTGGTGGCCGAAAGCGAAGCGGACATCAAAATGGGCAAGATCAGCGTGGGCTCGCCCATCGGGAAGGGACTGCTCGGGAAGAGCAAGGGCGACGTAGCCGAAGTTGCCACCCCGACCGGCAGCACCATGCGGTTGGAGATCATCGAGATCAGTCGCTGATGCCGAGCATTTTCACACGGATCGTCCGCGGCGAGGTCCCCTGTCACAAGGTGGCGGAGGATGATCGGTTCCTCGCTTTCCTGGACATAAACCCGCTCCGCGAAGGACACACGCTGGTGATCCCGAAGGTTGAGATGGACAAGTTCTTCGACCTGCCCAGCGATGTGCTCGCTGACATCATGCCCTTCGCACAGATCGTGGCGAACAAGATCACTAAGGCAATTCCCTGTAACCGTATCGGGGTGAGTGTGATCGGGCTTGAGGTACCGCACGCACATGTGCACCTCATACCCATCAGCAGCATGCTGGACATGGACTTCAACCAGCCGAAGTTGAAATTGTCACCGGAACAGCTCGCTAGCATTGCGGAACGGATCCGCAAAGCTTAGGGGTCCTTCAATCGCGTGGGGTTGTTGCGCACGAATGCACCCCAATCACTGCTTCCACGGGCCACGCCCCCACCCTTCTGCACCGCATTGTTCCGCGAAAAGTGGTGGCACACGGCCACCGCTATCGCATCGGTTGCGTCGGTGCTCGGGGGTAACCCGGCGACCCCAAGGATCCCCAACAGCATGGCCGCCACTTGCTCCTTGGTAGCGTTGCCGTTCCCGGTTACCGCTTGCTTCACGCGCTTGGGTGCGTACTCAATCACGGCAATATCGCGGTGCAGCGCAGCGGCGATCGCAACACCCTGGGCGCGCCCAAGCTTCAACATGCTCTGCACGTTCTTCCCGAAGAACTGCGCTTCGATCGCCAATTCGTCGGGCTTGTGTTGCTCAATGATGGCCAGCGTCCTGTTGAAGATCTCCTGGAGCTTCAGGGTGTGATCGTCCGCCGCCGGGAACCGGATCGCCCCGGCATCCAACAGCGAGATCGTGCGTCCTTGCTCCAGGAGTACGCCGAAGCCCATGACCGTTGTACCCGGGTCGATCCCCAGGATCACACGCTCCGTAGGCCTACTTTCGGCCGCAGCCATGGACCGCACGCTCATACTCTTGTTCCGTTTGGCGGTGTTCGCGTTATCGTGCGTATTTCTCTGCTCAGAGGTACTGGCGAAAGATAGCTGGCTCTGGAGGGAGGCTTTCGCCGCGTCGTGGTCGTGGCCGTTGGCGATCGTTATGCTGCTCGCTCTGTTGAACTGGAGCATTGAGGCGTATAAATGGAAACTGTTGATGCGGCCGGTGGAAGTCATGACATATAGCAATGCTGTTCGCGCCACGTTGGCGGGGACGAGCATCGGCCTCTTCACGCCGAACCGCAGTGGCGAGTTCGTTGGCCGCCTTTGGTTCGTGAAGCCGGGGGGACGCATGCGAGCAGGTTTTGCCACTGTGCTCGGAAGCATGGCACAATTCAGCAGTACCATGATCGCCGGCGCTGTTGCCGTTCTGGTCGTCTTCTGGACGGGCGCAGTAGTTCCTTGGAAGGGAACATGGATCGCGAACACGGTGATGGTGGTTGCCGTCGTCATTGCCGCGACTTCCCTCCTGCTCTACTTCTTCCCGCGTTTGTTGCAGATCGGCATCAGCGGGCTGCCGCTGTTGCGGCGCTTCCGTGCACCGGCAGCGATACTCAACGAGTTCAGCACCAAGGAACAAACCCAGGTACTCGGGTTGAGCTTGCTGCGTTATCTCGTTTTTGCCGCGCAATTCGTTGTGCTGCTCACCCTATGCTGTGGGCCCGCACTCTGGAAGGAAGCGGCCTTGGCCGTTCCGCTCATCTACTTGGCCACTACGCTTGTCCCCACCATGCTGCTCACCGAATTAGGTGTTCGCGGTGGCGCCGCTGTCGCCATCCTATCGCCGTGGGGTTTGAATGAACCCGGCATCCTCACCGCGTGCTTCACGCTGTGGATCATCAACCTCATGCTGCCTGCGGCCATCGGCAGTGTGCTGCTGCTTGTGCACCGACGTTGTTGAACCGATCGCATGATCGAGCAACTGCCTTGGGTGTTGATCGTCGGTACCGCTTTGCTACTTGCCGTGCAATTGTTCGTTCTGCTCAATGCGCTAAAACACCTTCTTGCCCACGATGAATTGCCGGCCACCGCACTTTCCCCTGCACCGTTCATCAGTGTGATCGTTCCTGCGCGCAACGAGGCCAAGCGGATCGAACACCTGCTCGGTGACCTCATGGCACAGGACTATCCAATGGACCGCTTCGAAGTGCTCGTGGTGGACGATGGATCCGAGGATGGCACTCAAGAACACGTGCACCCTTCAGCGCAACCAAGCGTAAGGCTGATCCATCTGACGGAGGCGACAGGAAAAAAGGCGGCGATCGAATCGGGTGTATCACAGGCGAACGGCGACATCATACTGCTCACTGATGCCGACGGCCGTTGCGGCCCTTTGCGGTTGAGGTCAGTGGCCCAGGTTTGGCGGGCCACCACCTTTGACCTGTTGTTGTTGCCAATAGCTGTACGCAGCGACAACTCGTTCCTGGAGGAGTTGCAAGCGAATGAGCAAGCCGGCTTCATGGCCGTATCCATTGCTTCTGCGCGCGCTGGCAATGCTCTGATCGCCAACGGTGCCAACATGGCTTTCAGACGATCCACCTTCCAATTACTTGATGGATACGATGGCAACAGGCAATTCGCCAGCGGTGATGACATGTTCCTGCTACGGAAAATGCAGGTGGCCAACAAAACCGTGACGTGTTTAGCGGTGCCAGAAGTCGTCGTTCACGTTCCAGCCGCGGCATCATGGAAGGCCTTCCTTGATCAGCGCTTGCGATGGGCCGGGAAAATGAGAGCCATCGGATCCGGAGGGACAAGCTTGCTCACCGCGATCGCCCTATTGCTTCCGGTGTTGCTCTGGATGTGTACGGTAGCGCACTTCGTTCAGCCGGTCCTTGTCATAGCACTTTGGAGTCTTTGGCTTGTCCCCATCGTTGTGATCACCACCTCGATCAACGATACGGTCGATCGGAAGCCCTCACCCTTTGCGGTTGCGCTGGACTTGGTGCTATTCTCGGTGTACGCGCCAGTGATCGCGGTGCTATCGCTGATGTACAAGCCAAGATGGAAAGGGCGTAGGACCTGAACACACGTCACAACAAAGGCCCGGGTCAAGAACCCATGGCCGAGCGCACCGTCGCTCAGAACGGCAGATCGTCCTCGTCGCCGGCAGGCGGAGCGTCGGCAGCCGTAGGTGGCGGAGGTGCTTGGTAGGAACCGTTGCCGCTGGCACCACCACCTGATGCGCTTCCGCTACGCTCAATGCGGTTACCGGCCAAACTGAGGAAGTACTTCGTCACACCATCCTTGCCGGTCCATTCCCGGCCGTTCACGAAACAGGTAACGGTCACCTCATCTCCCGGTTTGAAGCCGTCCAGAAGGCCGGTCTTGTCCTGTTTGAATTCGACGGGTATGAGTTGTGGGTATTGCCCCCCTTGCTCGGTAACGACAAGCTCGCGCTTGCTGAACTTTTCGCTGACCTGTTGGGTTTTGCCGACGACCTTGATGCTGCCGGTGATGGTGACTTGTGCCATGTTATCGATCGTTGAAGGTGAGGAGGGTCAGCCAGGCTTCTTCGGTCTTCCCCTCATGAAGTAATTGTTGAGCGCGAAGGTGCAACGCGGAAACGAGTTCCGCAGGCTTTCCTTGGAGCGCGATAAAAGTATCCGTCAGTTCGGTGAGTTTGTATTCGTTGACGCTTGTCTCATCCGGTAAGGTCGGGCAATTGGCCAACTGACCGAGGTCGTTACCCGTGAGCACACGGCTGTTGCGCACATCAGCTGGCAAAGCATCGAAACCCACACCAATGTGTGCGGCTGGTTGTGGCAGTTCGAAGAGGGCATCCCCGTTCGCGCGGCAGTACCAGTGACCACCCATGCGTCCCACCAGATCGATCTTGCGAGGGTCGATCGTACCGCGTTCATTCAATACGCTTTCGTCGACGTGCATCACCAGTACCTCACAAATAATGAGGTTCCCCGCAGCACCTTGATCGCCGGTTTCGATCACTTGCTTCACAACACACTCCATCTGCACCGGACTTTCCTTCACCCTGAAGGGCTTGATGCGTTCGCTCGCGATCGGCGTAAACCCGGCCTTTCCGAACTCGCTGACGCCTTCCGGAAACTCAGCACTGGCCACATTGGCCTGCTGCACCATGCCGTAGTTCACCACATTGATCACCACCTCCGGTACAGCCTTCACATTGTGATAGGTGTGTTTGGTGGTATTGTCGCGACCTCGCCGTGCAGGTGAAAAAATGACCGTGGGGGGATTGCTGCCAAAACAATTGAAGAAGCTGAACGGAGCAAGGTTCGGGCGGCCTTGTGCATCCATGGTACTGGCGAACGCAATGGGCCGCGGGCCGATGGCACCCAACAGCAAACCATGCCGCTGTGGCACCGGCATCTCGTTCAGCACATGGCTTTTCATCAGGACTTCCACCGCCTTCAGCGCGAGGGACGGCGAATGTATCCACGCCACATCACCGGTCTATCTTCGCCGTCCTTTTCAGGAATACGGACGTGGCGGAATTGGTAGACGCGCTGGTCTTAGGAGCCAGTACCGTAAGGTGTGGGGGTTCGAGTCCCCCCGTCCGTACTAACCACCCAGTGAGGGTCGCTGCTGGCAGGTGTCAGGCCATATCGGCCGACATACGGCAGCGGCTTTCTCCTTGCAGAACGCAATTGTGCAATGGCGCTGGATCTTGCGCCCAACGATCAATGACATGAACATCGAACGCGAACAGACCGGCCCGCTCACGGCCACTTTGAAACTGAAGTTGACCCCGGAAGACTATTCGCCCGGCGTTGAAACGCAATTGAAGGAACAGCGGAAGAATGCCGTGTTCCCGGGATTCAGGCCAGGCCAAGCTCCCATGCCGCTGATCAAGAAACGTGTTGGCAAGGCCGTCCTCGTGAACGAGGTGGAGCGACTGATCGGCCAAGGCATCCAACAACATATCGAAGGCAACAAACTGCGGGTGCTGGGCCAACCGTTGCCGAAGTTCGATAGTGTGTCCGCCAACAATTTCGACGAGCCCGGCGAATTCAACTTCGCCTACGAAATGGGCATGGCACCGTCGATCGACGTGGATCTGAGTGGCCAACTCAACGTTGCCATGCCGATGGTGGATGTTGACGATGCCACGTTGGACAAGGAGATCACGGACATGCGCCGCCGATTCGGGAAAGTGGAGGATACCGAAGTGAGCGGATCCAACGATATGGTGATCGGCGACATGATCGAACTGAATGCCGAGGGCTCCACCAAGGAGGGCGGCATCATGAACCGCACAACGATCAGTCTCGAATTCCTGAAGAATGAAGCGGCCCGTGCCCTGCTAACGGGAAAGGCAATTGGCGCGGAAGTGGTCGTTGACCCGCACACTGTCAGTGACGGCCACGATGACCTCGCGCGCATGCTCGGTGTCGACCATGATCGCGTTCATCATTTGGAAGCCAACTTTCTGTTCCGTGTGGATAGTATCAAGCGTATGGCACCGGCCGAACTCGACAACACGTTCTTCGATCGTGTGTTCGGCCAAGGTGCGGTTGCCGATGAGGCCGCCTTCAGGGCCAAAGTGAAAGAAGGACTGGAAAATGCTTTTGCGCGGGACAGCGACCGGGTATTCACCAAGTTGGTACTGAAGGCGCTGTATGACCGCACCAGCATGGAACTGCCGGACAGCTTCCTGAAGCGCTGGATCCTTGAGACCAGCGAAAAGCCGACGACCGCTGAAGAAGTGGAAGCCAACTACAACAGCTACGCCGAAGGAATGAAGCGGCAGTTGCTGCAGGACCGGATCGTCGAGAAATACGGCCTTGAGGCCAAGGGCGAAGAACTCAACGCCTTTGCTCAGCGTTATGTCAGCGACCAATTCATGCAATATGGCATGCCCGCGCCCGAAGGCGAGGAACTGCAGAAGATGGCCGGCCGGTTGCTGGGCGACCGGGAACAGATCAAGCGTATGCGCGACAGCATCGTGGAGCGCAAGCTCATCACGCACTTCAAGGCCATGCTCAGCCCGAAGACCGAGCGCATGAGCCTTGATGCGTTCATAACCTTGGCCCGCACCGCCTGAAGACCCATTACCACACACTTTTCTTTACCGGACAACACAACCAACCGATGTTCCCTCCAGACGAGTTCCGCCGCTATGCCATTAAGCACCGCGGCATCAGCAGCAACACATTCGACAGCTACGCAGGCTCCCTACGGGCCGATTACATCTCCCCGACGATCATCGAGGAACGCCAGTTGAACGTTGCACAGATGGATGTATTCAGCCGATTGATGATGGACCGCATCATCTTTTTGGGCACGGGCATCAATGATCACGTGAGCAACATAATCCAGGCCCAACTGCTCTTTCTGGAAAGCGCGGACGCCAAGAAGGACATCCAGATCTATATGAACAGCCCGGGTGGCGGTGTGTACGCTGGCTTGGGCATTTATGACACCATGCAGTACATCGCACCTGACGTTGCCACGATCTGTACGGGCATGGCGGCGAGCATGGGTGCCGTGTTGTTGTGCGCGGGCGCCAAAGGCAAGCGCAGCGCACTTAAGCACAGCCGGGTGATGATCCATCAGCCCATGGGCGGTGCCGAAGGCCAAGCCACGGACATGGAGATCACCGTACGCGAAGTCCTCAAGCTTAAAAAGGAGCTCTACGAGATCATCAGCAGCCATAGTGGCCAGTCCTTCGAGCGCGTTGAAAAGGATGGCGACCGTGACTACTGGATGACCAGCGAAGAGGCCAAGGCCTACGGCATGATCGACGAGATGCTGGTGCGTAACCCCAAGTGATAGGGTTAATTCAATAGCTCCCGGATTTCGTTGGCTCTTGGTATCCAACAACCCGAAGCATACGTATGACGCGAGGCCCGACTGGACTACCGGTCGGGCCTCGATGTATCTTGCCCCTCCTTTCAGAAAGCAGGCCCGTAAGCCCACCCCATCACATGGACAAAAAGGAAGTTAAGTGTTCGTTCTGCGGAAGAGACAAACAGGACACCAACGTGCTGATCGCCGGCATCACCGGGCACATCTGCGATAGCTGCATCAGCCAAGCGCAAAACATCATCACGGAGGAACTCAGTCAGCGTAAGCGGGCCGATATCGCGGGCAATATGATCCTGCAAAAACCGGCGGATATCAAGAAATTCTTGGATGAGTATGTGATCGGCCAGGACGACGCCAAGAAGGTGCTGAGCGTAGCCGTGTATAACCACTACAAGCGGTTGGTCCAAAAGCCGCTCTCCACAACGGATGATGTAGAGATCGAAAAGAGCAACATCATTCTCGTGGGCGAAACCGGTTCCGGTAAAACCCTTCTGGCAAAAACGATCGCGCGCATGCTCAATGTGCCCTTCGCCATTGCCGATGCTACCGTGCTCACGGAAGCCGGCTACGTAGGGGAAGATGTCGAGAGCATCCTCAGCCGCTTGCTACAGGCCGCCGACTACGATGTGAGCAAAGCCGAGCGAGGCATCGTGTTCATTGACGAGATCGACAAGATCAGCCGCAAGAGCGACACCCCGAGCATCACGCGTGATGTGAGCGGCGAAGGCGTTCAGCAAGCATTGCTGAAACTGCTTGAAGGAAGCACTGTCAGCGTTCCTCCACAAGGCGGTCGCAAACACCCCGAACAGAAGCTGATCCAAGTGGACACCAAGAACATCCTGTTCATCTGCGGCGGAGCATTCGATGGTATCCAGAAGATGATCGCGCGCCGCGTAAAGAGCAGTGCCGTCGGGTACCAAGCCAGCAAGGAAAGTGCCCGCATCGACGATGATCACTTGCTACAGTACGTTGGACCACAGGACCTGCGCTCTTATGGCCTTATCCCCGAACTCATCGGTCGCTTCCCTGTTCTTACTTACCTCGATCCGCTGGATCGTGAAACGCTGCGGCGCATCCTCACGGAGCCCAAAAACGCATTGGTGAAGCAGTACGTGAAGCTGTTCGACATGGACAAGGTGAAGTTGACCTTCGATAAGAAGGTGCTTGATTTCATCGTTGAGCGTGCCCTTGATTACAAACTAGGTGCTCGTGGGCTGCGTTCCATCTGCGAGGCCATCATGACCGACGCCATGTACGAGATGCCGGGGAACGCAGAACGTCCCGCGGACCTCCGCATCACGCTGAGCTACGCACGGGAGAAGTTCGAGCGTAGCCGCATGAGCCAGCTGAAAGTGGCCTGATCGGTATTCTGGCGCATGCGATGTGTGCATCGCGGGTATACCTTCACGGCCCTTTCAAAAACGACCATGAAACGTACCCTCCTCTCCTCGCTGATCATCAGCGCTTCGGCTCTCGCATCCGCACAAAATCTTCCCGCGCCCAGCCCCTTGGGCAAAGTGGAGCAGGTCGTGGGTCTCACGACGGTGAAAGTCGAGTATAGCAGACCAAGTGCAAAAGGGCGAGTTGTCTTCGGCAGCCTGGTTCCTTACGATAAGATGTGGCGTACCGGTGCGAATGCGTGCACCAAGGTCAGTTTCAGCGGCTCTGTCATGATAGGTGGCACTGCCGTGCCGGCGGGCAAGTATGCGTTGCTGACGATCCCGAACGAAAAGGTTTGGCAGGTGATGTTGAACAGCGACACCACCATCAGCGGAACTGAGGGTTACGACGAAGGAAAAAATGTAGCCATGCTCAAGGCCGAGGTGAAGCCGATGACCAATTTGACCGAAACGTTCACCATCGGTTTCGATGCTGTGAAGGATGATCGAGCGCAGTTGGAACTGCGATGGGAGAAAACGATGGTGAGCATTGAGATCCACGCTGACGCGATGGATCAGGCAATGGGCAATATCAAGGAGGCTATCGGCGGTGCGGACGTGAAGGCCGGGACCTACCATCGCTGTGCCCGCTTCTACTTGGATCGCGGCATCGATAACGCGCAGGCGCTGGCTTGGGCCAAGCAGGCCGATTCCATGGAGAAGAAGTATTGGATGAAGCACACCTTGGCACTGTGCTACGCAGCGAACGGCAACAAGCAAGAAGCGATCGCTGCCGCCAAGGAGAGCATGGCCATGGCTGAAACCGAGAAGGACGGCCAGTACGTGAAGTTGAATCAGGAAAAGATCGCCGAGTGGTCGAAGTAATGCTTCCTTGAGATTCTCGTGAAGCCCTTGCATTGCTGCAAGGGCTTCGTGCTTCACGACCTTTCTTTGGCCCATGGACCGCAGACTTGTCCTGATCGTTTGGTCAGGACTCCTCCTCGCCTACGCATTAGGTGCTTGCGTCCCGGTGATGGACGTTGACGCCGCACAGTACGCGAGCATGAGCGCGCAAATGGCGCGCGAAGGCAATTGGCTCCAAGTCTTTGACCGGGATGCTTCGTACCTCGATAAACCTCCCCTCCTTTTCTGGCTTAGCGCGCTTTCGCTGAAGGTATTCGGCGTGGAATCATGGGCCTATAAGCTTCCGAGCATCCTTTTCGCCTTGGCCGGTTGCTGGGGTGTGTTCAAGTTCGCACGGTTGCACCACGATCCGCGCACCGCACACACCGCTGCCTTGGTCTTCGGCAGTTCGGTGGCCATGCTTCAAATGATGAACGACGTGCGGTGCGATACGCTGCTCACGAGCAACGTCATTTTGGGCCTCTGGGCTGGCATGGCCTGGCTCAACGGTCGGCGCACGCACCACTTGCTGCTCGCTGTCCTGTTCATTGGACTAGCCATGCTTGCAAAAGGACCCATCGGCCTAGCGGTGCCCATGCTGGCCATCGGCGGCCATGTGTCGATCACCGGGCAGTGGCGGGCGCTGCGCGATCCGCAGTTGCTGGTGGTTCCAGTCATTCTTGCGCTGCTCTTGCTACCCATGTGCGCCGGTTTATACCAACAGCACGGGGCATATGGATTGCGTTTCTATTTCTGGGACCAGAGTTTCGGACGCATCACCGGCAGTAACCGATGGCAGGACGATAGCACCGGGTTCTTTTTCCTCCACACCTTCCTTTGGGTGGCCTTGCCTTGGACACTTTTCGCATTGGTGGGACTGTTCACCGGTCTCCTCCGGAGGGGGCGATCACTTCCGGAATACGCTTCCGTTAGCGGCATGGTGCTCACCGTTATCGCGTTGAGCTTTTCGCACTACAAATTGCCGCACTATCTGTTCGTTGTGATGCCCTTGGCTTCGATGATCGCCGCCCGCGCCCTGTGCAATGCCCATGCGCGCGTGCTCGACTTGTTCCAATTCGGGATAGCACTGTGCGTTGGCGGTGGTGCCCTATGGATGTCCTTGAAGAGCTTCCCCGTGGATCACCCTATCTGGCCTTATGTGCTTATGGCGGGCATACTGCTGGCCGTCGTTGTCTACGCCAGAAGCTCAGGTGCCTCACGTGCGTTATGGCCATCGCTCATCATTGGCATCGGCACCGCGTTGGTGATCAATGGCCACTTCTACCCCGCCCTGCTGAAGTTCCAAGCGGGCAGCCAAGTGGGCAACAAGGTCCGCGAATTGAAGATCCGCGAGGACGATATGGCCAACCTAGCAACGATGAGCCGTGCCCTCGACTTCCACGCCGGGTACAGCGTTCACTGGTTGCGCGACATCAGTGAAGCACACATGGCCATACGCCCGGGACTTTACATCTACTGCAACGAGGAGGGTCGCGCAGCGTTGCTCAAGGGTGGACAAACTCCCAAGGACACGTGGATCTTCCCCGCTTACCCCGTGCAGGTGCTCACCATTGATTTCCTCGTACCGGAAAGACGCAGCGCCCTGGTGCAGACGCACTACCTGCTGAAATTCTGAAGCGGATCGCTCAACACGATGACGAGCCGCCCATAAAGGCGCATACATCGCACTCTGCCGTGCGGCTACATTCGTCCGCGCCGGGAAAAACCAATAGCGCAAACGCAAGCAGCATGCTCGAACTGGAGAACATCGTGAAACGATTCGGCGATCATGTTGCGCTGAGCGGTGTGAGCATGGTTGTGCCCGAAGGCAAGGTCTTCGGCTTGCTCGGACCCAATGGGGCCGGGAAGACCACGCTCATCCGCATCATCACGCGCATTACCGGCCCCGACGAAGGCATGGTGCGCCTGCACGGCCAGCCGATGACCGACGAAAGCGTGGCACAGTTGGGCTACCTGCCCGAGGAACGTGGCCTTTACAAGAAGATGAAGGTTGGTGAGCAAGCACTCTACCTCGCTCAGTTGAAAGGCATGCCGAAGAAGGAAGCCATGAAGCGCTTGAAGGAGTGGTTCGAACGATGGGAGATCACCGGTTGGTGGAACAAGAAAGTGGAAGAGCTGAGCAAGGGCATGGCGCAGAAAGTGCAATTCATCACAACTGTCCTGCACGAACCGAAGTTGTTGATCCTGGATGAACCATTCAGCGGCTTCGACCCGATCAACGCCGAACTGATCCGCACGGAGATCCTTCGCTTACGCGATGAAGGCGCAACCGTGATGCTCAGCACCCACAACATGGGCAGCGTAGAGCAATTGTGCGATCACATTGCGCTCATCGACAAGAGCCGCAAGGTCCTCGATGGTGAAGTGCGGGCCATTCGCCGACAATACGCCACGAATACGTACCGCATCGAATATGAGGGCACCCGTGTGGCCTTTGCAAATGCCATGGCATTTGTTGGCACCTTGGTCGATACCGTTGAAAAGGACGGCATGACAACCAGCCGGGTTCAACTGGGCAAAGGCGACAACCTGAACGATGTGCTGCGCCAAGTGCTACCGGCCGTGAAGATCCATGGGGTGCACGAAGAAGTACCCAGCATGAACGAGGTCTTCATCCGCGCGGTGGGTGGCGATGACGCCGCTGCCGTACCAAAGGACATGACCGAATGAACAAGATCCTCCTCATCATCAAGCGCGAATTCTGGACGCGCGTGCGCAAGCCCAGCTTCCTGATCATGACGATCCTCGGTCCGCTGCTGCTGGCTGGCGGGGTGTCGTTGATCGTGTTCTTGGGCATGCAGGAAAGCGGCGAGCAGAAGGTCCTCGTCGTTGATCCTGCCGGGCACGTCACGGACCGTCTACGAGGTTCGGCGGATGTGAAGTACCAATACTCTCCGGTGCAATTGGATGACAGCCTGTTCGTACAAAGCAACTTCACGCTGAGGCTTACGGTCGACTCGAACGTTCACAAATCGCAGGCGGTCATCCTGCACTATAAGCAGCCTCCGAGCATTAACGTACAGACGACCATAAGCAAGGATGTTGAGCGGGTGATCGAAGCGGACCTTGCCGCATTCAACCACTTGGACAGCGCTGCTTATCAGCAGATCAAGAATCCGATCACGATGAAAGTCGCGGACATAAAACAGGCGGACAAGGATTCTTTCATAGAGGTAAAAGCCCTCTTGGGATTCGGTTTCGGGTATGTGATGTTCTTCTTCATTTTCCTGTACGGCGTGCAGGTGATGCGCGGCGTGATGGAGGAGAAACAGAACCGTGTGGTGGAAGTGCTCATCAGCAGTGTAAAGCCCTTTCAACTGATGATGGGCAAGATCGTCGGGGTTGCGTTGGTCGGTCTTGTGCAATTCCTCCTATGGATGCTGCTCTCATTCGTGCTGATCATGATCGGTCTGGCGATCACAGGCCTCAGCATAGACGGCGATGCAATAGCGCAAGTTCAGATGACAACAGAACTGCAACAACAAATGGGCGGAAGCATGCCGCTAGATGTCGGTCAGGCCGAAGGATCCAAGAAAATGACCGAAATGTTCACGGTGATGCGCGCTATGCCATGGGCGGCTATAATCGGCCTGT
>CADECG010000070.1 GCA_902825795.1 uncultured Bacteroidota bacterium | reverse complement strand
GTTCATCACCTACATCGATTGCTTCGATGGGCTGCATCCGAACCTGATGAGCCCGAAGACCGAGGAGCCGCACGAGGAGTTCCAGAGCATCGAGGACATCAACAACTATCTGCTTACGCACAGCGAGGTCCGCGACTTCATCGAAACAAGGAAGAAGAGCGCGAAGGCCGGGAAAGCGATGTTCCTGATGTTCGATGAGAAGACCGAAGCTTTGGCGCGGAAGGCAGGGCTGGAAGTGATCTTCCCCAGTGCCAAGATGCGCACCTTCATGGACAACAAGGTGAACACGAACCGCGTGGCCGAGAAAGCCGGCGTGCCGTGCGTGCCGTACGTGCTCAGTCCGGTGAAGAACTACGCGCACTTGCTGAAGGTCGCGAGCAAGTTGGGCAACGATCTGGTGGTGCAAACGCCCTTCGGCGATAGTGGCCATACCACCTTCTTCATCAAGAACGCCGAGGATTATGCCAAATACGCGAGCGAGATCGAGGCCGAGAAAGAATGCAAGGTGATGAAGCGCATTAACTGTCGCGGTGCGGCCATGGAAGCCTGTGTTACGCGCAACGGGACCATCGTGGCTCCGCTGATGACCGAGCTGGTGGGCTTCAAGGAACTCACACCCTACAAAGGCGGCTGGTGTGGCAACGAGATCTTCGCCGACACCTTCACACCGGCGATCCGCCGCAAGGCACGCAAGTACGCGCAACTCTTCGGTGACCAGTTGCGCAAGGAGGGCTACAAGGGCTACTTCGAGCTGGATTATTTGATCGACCAGGACAACGGCCAGATCTACCTCGGCGAGCTGAACCCGCGCATCACGGGTGCAAGCAGCATCACCAATCACGCTGTGTTCGCGCTCAGCGATGCCCCGTTGCACCTCTTCCACATCATGGAGTGGATGAACGCGCCCTATGAGTTGAACGTGAATGCGCTGAACCGCCGCTGGGCCAAGGCCGAGAACATCGATAGCTGGGGCCAGATGGTGATCAAACACACGCGCGACGATATCGAACGGGTCACCGAAGCGCCGCGCAGTGGCATCTGGCGGATGCGCCCCGATGGGAGTATTTACTTCTGGCGCATGGACACCCACCGCCGCTATGTGGAGAACGAGAACGAAGCCTTCTTCCTCCGCATTACCCGCGTGGGTGACTGGCTTTACGAGGGCGCGGATATGGGCATCCTCGTGATGCGTGGCCGCATGATGACCGACGACTTCCAACTCACTGAGCGCGCGAAGAAGTGGTTGGCCGCGATCAAAGGGCAGTACAAGAGCGTGATCCCCGGCGCCCCCGGCGCCAATGGCGAAACGCACTTGTTGGAGATCGGCGGGTTCAAGATGATGTGAGCAAGGTGGACCGGTGAATGGTCAAGAGTGAATGGGCGTGACCCACTATTCGCCATTCGCCAGCTTCCATTCACCTCAACTACTTAGTGCCGCTCAGTGAGCGCCCTTCTATCTTCGCCCACCTTCAAATGCGCCCCGTCACCCTGCTGGATAGCACTGCCTTCGGCCTAACGGTCACGCGGCTTTGTCACCAGCTTATCGAGGACCACGGGGATCTCTCCAACACAGCCTTGATCGGCCTTCAACCACGGGGTGTGCTGCTGGGGAAGCGACTGAAGCGGGAGTTGCAGGTGATCCTGAAGCGGAAGGAACTGACCTACGGTGAATTGGACATCACCTTCCACCGCGATGATTTCCGACAGCGTCCGGTAACGGCGACGCCCAGCGCAACGGATCTGGACTTCAACTTGGACGGACTGAACGTTGTGCTGATCGACGATGTGTTGTTCAGTGGCCGCACTGTGCGCGCAGGTTTGGATGCACTGTTGTCCTTCGGTCGCCCGGCAAGTGTTCAACTTCTTGTATTGATCGACCGGAGGTTCAGCCGCGAACTGCCCATCCAGCCCGATTATGTGGGCCGTTGGGTGGACAGCATCGCGGATCAACGTGTGGCCGTGGAATGGAAAGAGTTGGATGGCAAGGACCGCGTGCTCATCCACGAGCATGCATCTTCGGCATCGGAAAGGACCACGCACAAAGCACCAGCATCGGATACGTGACGGAACAACTGAGCACACGGCATTTGCTGGGTATCCAGGACCTCACGTCCGAGGATATCGAGCTCATATTCCGAACGGCGGACGGTTTCAAGGAGGTGCTGGCCCGGCCCATCAAGAAGGTGCCTTCGCTGCGCGATATCACCATTGCCAATCTCTTCTTCGAGAACAGCACACGCACCCGTATCAGTTTCGAACTGGCGGAGAAGAGGCTAAGTGCCGACATCATCAATTTCAGCAGCAGCAGTAGCAGCACCAAGAAAGGGGAGACGCTCATCGATACGGTGAACAACATCTTGGCCATGAAGGTGGACATGGTGGTGATGCGGCACCCCGACCCGGGAGCAGCCGTTTTCCTGAGCCGCCACGTGGAGGCCAGTATCGTGAACGCCGGCGACGGCACCCACGAGCACCCGACACAGGCACTGCTCGATGCCTATAGCATCCGTGAGAAGCTCGGCAAGGTGAAAGGCGTCAAAGTGCTGATCGTGGGCGATATCCTGCACAGCCGTGTGGCGCTGAGTAACATCCATTGTCTGAAGAAACTGGGCGCCGATGTGATGTTGTGCGGCCCGACGACGCTCATGCCCCGTTTCGTGGAAAGTCTCGACGTGCGGGTGGAGCATGATCTGGACAAGGCGCTGGCTTGGTGCGATGTCGCCAACATGCTCCGGATCCAGTTGGAGCGTCAGGGAGGGGACGGAATAGCCAATTTGCCCAGCCTGCGTGAGTATGCCATGCTGTTCGGACTCGACCTGGAACGCTACGAACGCGCGACGAAAGCAGCGGGACGGGGGGGCAAACGCATCGTGATCATGCACCCGGGACCGATCAACAGGGGGGTGGAGATAACTTCCGAGGTGGCCGACCATGCCGAGAGCATCATCCTGGACCAAGTGGAGAACGGCGTCGCCGTGAGGATGGCCGTACTTTACCTACTTGCCGGAAGGCTTGGGAAAACTAGTTGAAGCGAAAACTATCTTTGGCCGGATACCTCCCAACAGCACATGAACTTCACCATCGAGGACAAAGGCAAGTACACGCTGATACGCAGCAACGTGGACAAGCTGGATACCACTTGCGCTCCGGAACTGAAGAGCGAACTGGTTTACCTGAACAAGACCGGCGTCCGCAACGCCATCATCGATCTTACCAATACTCGCTATTGCGACAGCAGTGGTCTCAGCGCTTTGCTGGTGGCCAATCGGTTGTGCAAGAGCGTAGGTGGCTCGCTTGTTGTGTGCGGCTTGCAAGAGCCCGTGCAGAAACTGGTGCAGATCAGCCAGCTCGAAAGCGTGCTTTCCATTACCCCAACCCTGAGCGAAGCCTCCGACCTCCTGTATATGGAAGAGATCGAGAAGGACGTGAAGAAAGACCAATGAACATGAAGAAATCCATACTCTCCTTTCTCTTGATCGGAAGCGCAGCTTCCCTCAGTGCGCAATGCACCCCGGATCCACTCTACATGGACAGCTTGTTCGGTGTATGGCCCGATACGATCGAGGACTTTGCACCGGGTTCGGTGGGTGTATCCTATAGCGATCAAATGGACCTCATTGTTCCCAACGACGCTGGGGATATTGACCCGAACTTGGCCGGTACCATGATCGATAGCGTGCGCATGGACAGCATCCAAGGCATGCCACCCGGTTTGAGCATCGCTTGCAATAGCCACACGGGTGCGCCTTGCACCTACCTGAGCGCTACGCTCGGTTGCGGGGTGATCCAAGGGGTGCCTACGGTTGCTGGCAGCTATCCGCTCACCATCCATGTCACCGGTTACTCGCAGTTGTTCGGGTTCCCGCTCTCATTCCCTTATGCGTTCACCGGTTACCAGATCGATATCGGTACAGCAGGCATTCTCGATCAACCGGTCGCCATCAGTGGTGCGCAGAACATTCCCAATCCGTTCGGTCAACGCACCAGTATCGAGTGGAACATGTCCCGCCCTGCGAATGCCACTGTTAAGGTGTTCAACCTTCTGGGCGAAAAACTATGGTCACAGACCAGCGCGGGCCGCGTGGGCCTGAACAAGATCGCCTTCAATGCCAGTGGGCTTGAGGATGGGATCTACCTCTATGAAGTGCAAGCCGGCGACACTCGTTTCACGGGCCGTATGGTGCTGCACCGTTGATATTGATCGTACACTTGGACAGAGAGAGCCTTCCGAAAGGGGGGCTTTTTCGTTCTTAGCCTTGGCGGATCATGATGAAGTTCGAAGTCACAACCATTGGTACCGGTGCCGCGTTGCCTGCACGCGGCAGGCTGCCCAGTGCCCAAGTGGTGAACCTGGGTGACCGCTTGTACATGATCGATTGTGGCGAAGGCACGCAGGAGCAGCTGCGACGAAGCGGCATCCGCATGCAGTGCTTGGACCACATCTTCATCAGCCACATGCACGGGGATCACTATTTGGGTTTGATGGGCCTGCTCAGCACGTTGCATTTACTGGGTCGTACCGATGCGTTGCACGTCTATGGACCCGAACCATTGGGTGAGGTCATACATGTGCAGTTGCGCGCCTCGCAGACCTACTTGCGCTATCCGCTGCATATCCGCGTTACGCCTTCCGCCAGCGGCGAAGTGGTGATGGAAGATGAACGCTTGGTGGTGACGAGTTTGGTACTGCAACATCGGATCCCCAGCACCGGTTTTCTCCTTCGCGAGAAGCCCGGGATGCTGAGGCTAAGGCGCAGCAGCGTCGACATTATCCCGCATTATTTGCGCACCGCTGTGAAAGGCGGTGCCGACCTGGACCTGCCCGATGGATCCCGCATCCCGAATCAGGACCTCACGGATCCACCCATGAAGCCGAGGAGTTATGCGTATTGCAGCGATACGGCGTATACCCCTGCATTGGTGCATCACCTTGCCGGGATCGATCTGCTTTACCACGAATCGACCTTCACCGAACTGCTCGCCAACAAGGCCAAGGAAACCATGCATAGCACGGCGGCACAAGCGGCCATGATCGCGCGCGACTCAGGGGTTGGCCAATTGCTTTTGGGACATTTCAGTTCGCGTTACAAGAGTGTTGAACCCTTGCTTTCAGAGGCGGCGGCTGTTTTCCCGAATACCATTGCCAGTGAGGAAGGAGGGGTGTATCCGATCGGTCCGCCAACAAGTGTTTGAAACATGACGGTGCAGTGACCTTTTCGGCGGCTACTTTCGGCCCGTTAAGAACGATTCCAAATAGTGCCATGGTCGTACGAACGCTGCTCGCCGATAGCGGAGAATTGGCCCTGATGGGTTTCCGCGCCGTGTTCGCCAAAGTGCCGCGGGTGAACCTCCTAGGTGAGGTGCACGACGAAGAAAGCCTGTACGAGAGCATCGCCAAGGATCGCCCCCATGTGGTGCTCATCGATCACACAGCCCAAGGTTTCGGCGCCGACAGCATCCGTGAGGGCATTCGTCACTGCAAGGACACACGTTTCGTTGCGATCACCCCGGATCCATCGCCCATCACTTTGATGAATGCGCTGCGCGCAGGTGTCACCAGTTACATCAAGAAGGATTGTGGCATTGAAGAGATCGTTGAAGCCGTACTGGCTACAGCCGATGGCGGCAAGTTCTTCTGTGGCGAGATCGTGAAGACCATGGAGCGCGAGGGCTTGCACCTCGACAGTATCAATGAAGACAGTCTCAATTGTGGACCAGTGATGCTGAGTGAACGGGAGGTGGAGATCATCCTGCTCATTGCTGAAGGACAGAGCTACACGCGTATTGCGGACCGCCTGAACTTGAGCCCCAATACCGTGAATACGCACCGGCGCAACATCATGGGGAAGATCGGAGTGAACAGCACAGCCGCAGTTGTGATGTACGCAGTAAAGCAAGGCATCGTCAGCCCGAACAAATTCCTATTCAACACGAACGGCTGAATGCGCTGCTACCTTGGCCAACATGCCGGGTTCCGTTGAATTGATAGCCGATATCGGAGGCAGTTCCTCGCGGTGGGCATTGCTGGATGGTGCTGGGGAAGTCGCACAACGTTTTGGCCCCGCGTTGCCGGGGTTCAATCCGGCAGTGAATTCGCCGGGCGAATTCGTCGAAGCGATCAGCACGGCGCTGCAAGGAGCGATACCCCATCAAAAACACATTGCTCGGATTACCGTGTATGGCGCCGGCTGTGGGGCGGAAGAGCGCAAGCTGGGGATGAAGGAAACAGTTTCAGCCATTGCCAAGTCCGACGAAGTGGTGGTTCACACGGATCTTCTCGGAGCCGCGCGAGGCTTGTGTGGTAGTGCCGCTGGCATGGTCCTCATCCTCGGCACAGGAATGAATGCAGGTTGGTATGACGGGAAGGACTTGAGCAGACCTATGCCTTCGCTCGGTTGGATACTCGGTGACGAAGGCAGCGGAGCGGACATCGGAAAGCAACTGTTGAGCGATGCTGTGCATGGTCGCATTCCGGACCACGTGATGCGCGCAGTTTTCGGAAGGGGAACTTGTTCCGCTACCGAGGTCCTTGGGTTCGTTAAGTCGGAGAAACCGAACAGCGTCATTGCGGCACTTGCTGGAAAACTCTCGGCGGTCCGTTCGGACCCTTATGTAACGAGGCTGATCAATGCCCGCTTCACAGCACTCGGAGCGCTGTTGGATCAGTACTTCAGCGCGTACTTTCCCTGTTCAGTATCGGCTACTGGGGGCATTGCACATGGTTTCCGCGAGGAGTTGGGAACATGCCTAAGGCCGCTTGGGCTGGATCTTCAGCACGTAATGCCCGACCCAATGGAAGGTCTCATTGCTTGGCACCGGGTGCAGCGGCCCCATTGACGATCGCCAGTGGCGCACGAGCACCCATCGTGAGTTCGCGCAATCGAGCGAAAGCGGCTTGGTTCGCAGGACTTGAAATGGACGCCAACACCTGCCGCTTTTCCAATGCGGTGAGGTGCCAGCTCAGGCTGATCTCCTCATCGGGGTTCTTGTGGATCTCAAGGTCGATCACATCGATGGGGAACGAGGCCCAACTGCTCGCGTTGGCCAGCGCCAGATCGTAATCATGATCCTGCACATCGATGACGTTCTTGTAAACGTTCCCAGCAGGGGTGAAGAGCCGGCCGAACAACGATGTGGTGCCGGGCACCGCTTTATCGCGTTTTTGCTTGTCGCGCAATTGAAGTATGACCACGCCGCTGGTGTTCTCTGCGATCCAACCCCGCATATCGCGCAGCATTTCAAAGGTGGTGCGGTAGCCGAAGTTTTCGCGGATACCGGCGTCCATGACACGCATCGGCGGTTCACTCGGCAGTGTGACAACGGGGGTGATGTAGGGGAAAGTGCTGCTCATGCGCAAGGCACTTGTCAACTTCATGCTCCCCGCAGCCTGATGCTCAAAGAAGCGACTGAATTCTATGGTCTCGGGCAACGTCCTGCTGTGGACAGAAGCTTCAGGAGCGTTATCCGTTAGGTACGAAACCGGGCTTGAGCTGATCAACAAACGCCGGCCGTCGTTTATGATCGTCGGTCCCACAACCAACATGGGTACTGCCGCACTTGCTTCTGCTGCTGACATGTCCTGCAAGCGCAGATCCAGAAGGCCGTGAGTGAGTTCGTTCAGGCGTTGTTCGAAGGCGTAGCCCCGATCCCTTGTGTACGAGTACGCGCCGTCTTGAACCCTTTGGTAGCGGATGAAAAGATCGTTGGTAACAAAGCTGAACGCGATGGGATTGAGCATGTCGCTGCTCATGTCATCGAGCCAGCGGCGATCTTGCGTGTCGAGCGTATCCGTTGTTGCTTTCGAATAGCTCAATTGGCGGAAGTAGGTGGCGCCGATCAATCCGCCCGAGCTTCCGGTCATCAATGCTGTTCGTTGCATCAACGAACCATCGAGCACGCTGTCGGCAAATTGCAGGCAACGGAAACTCCAGAGCATGGCACGCAGACCACCTCCGCTGGTGCATACGATCACCATCTTGGGTTTACCGGTGGAATTCGGCAGGGCCGAGGCATGTGCTTTCCATTTGGACAGCGTGCTTTCCAATGCCCGCTCGTCCTGGTGCACTTGTGCCTGATCGTAAGCCAATTCACTTATGCGATCCAATGTGTAGGGCGCCGGATCGGTGGTGTAGTCCATACCGTACGCTGAGTTGTCGTAGAAGAAATTGGAGCCATGGCTCAAGGCGTTCAAGAGGATCACCAAGCCGAATACAACGCTCAAGGTCCAGCCCTTCATCCAACTGAACAGGGCGCTAAGTATCATCAGCAACATGGTGAAGAGTACGAATCCACTTGCGCCGGCCGGTATCGCGAAGAAGGCCACATCACTGAACGCTCCCAAGATCAAGAAGCTCACCACGAGCACCACCTCGAATATGCTGCCGTTGATGTGGTTCTGCCAAAGCACTGTCCGCAACAGTTCTTTGTCGTAATGATCGCTGCTTCTTGCGAGTGCGACTTTCCAAGGCTGGCTCATGTAGGTGGCCACATGCCAGCGCTTCACCTTGCTCTCCGGCTTCATCCACTTGCTGGCCTGTTTCCAACCCGCACCTTTCGCCGACCCCACTGATGGAAGCGGGCCCAGAATATCGGCTTGTGGTTCGGGTTGGTATTCATCGGCACGCTTGCCGGTCATCTTTTCAATGTCGGTGTTGGTGCGTGTGAAGTACAGGAAGGCCAGCAGGAGGAAGAGGCTCATCCCCGATACGAATCCGAGGAGGTGCAAGGCAACTTCACCAGCGGGGACCAATTCTTTGAATAACTGCACGCTGGCGCTGCACCACAGGTAGGTGAGCGCGAACAGTATCGGGATGATCGCATTGTTGATGCTGAACTTCAGGAACGGCCGGGCCACAGTGGCAATGAACGGGAACCGGTGGGCATGCGTGGTGTAGGTGTAGAGGTTGAAGGCCGTCATGAACCCGCCGTAGGAGAAGCCCGTGATGGCGAAGCTCCAGAAGCTGCTGCGGCCGAAATACTCCGGGAAAAGGAATAGGTAGGGGATACCATACTTGCTGCCGAGGTTCCCCGTGATGTAGGCGAACAGCAACAGCCACACCAGCAAGAGGAGGTGGTTCTTCTTCAGGTGCAGCACAAGCAACTGGAAGGGAAAGAAGAACACCGTCCTCTTCCACACTTGCTTGAGGGTTCTGCGTCGCACGATGCGCTGAAGGTAGCGGACCATATACCTCATACGCGCTGAGGCCGGCTTCTGTTGTGCGGTACCGGTATTTCCCGCGACTGATCGAACTAGACCTTTCCCAGCACCACGGCCATCACCTCCACTTCGGCTTTTTCCGCTTCTGCTTTCAGGCGTTCGGCCTTGGCCAGCACATCCTTCTTCCAAGCCTCATCGTCGAGCCCCGCGCAATTGATACGCACGTTGAGGTACGCCCCCAAAGCACCGGCACGGGCGCACAAAGCACCGACACCGGCATCGCTGACGCTTGCTTTCAGGCCTTGGTCGGCCATGGCCTTCATTACCGCCATGCTGTCTACGCAGAGTTCCAGTGTGCGCAGCGGGGTGAGGATTGCTCCCTTGGTTGCTTCGCGGATAGCATTTTTCCGTGCCTCGATCTGTTCGGGGCTGCCCTTGGGCAGCTGCATCGCGCCCATGATCGCATCGAAAGCACGGGTGTCCTCATCCACCAATCGCAAGAGTTCGCGGCGCAACTCCTCACCCTTCACCGCCCATGCGCTGAACTCTTCCCAGCGCTCGTCCCAACCGCGTTTGTGCGCACTGAGATTGGCCACCATGGTACCGAGCGAAGCACCCAGCGCGCCACAATACGCGGCAACACTTCCACCGCCAGGGGCAGGGCTTTCCGCAGCCGTCTCTTCGCTGAAACGCTTGAGATCCATGCGCACCAACCGTTCGTCCTTCATATCGGCCAAGAGGTATTCGATCACGCGCTTCTCCGGATCGAACGGTGCCAGTTCATCCAATCCCATCGACTTCACTGCGATCTTCAACTTCTCACGCTCGCTGATGCCGAGGCTGCGCTCTTGACGCTTGAGGAAGAAGTCTGCGGCATCGAGCAGCGCTTGTTTCGGGACAAGTCCCACCAATTCGCTACCGGTTACCCTGATGCCGCGTTCCGCCGCGCTCTTGCACGCTTCATCGAAGGCGACGTGCATTGGGGTTACATCGATATCGGTGAGGTTGAGCGATAGCTGTGCGATGCCGTATTCTTCGATGAACCAGCCGATGCCCTTCACCGACTTCAGCTTGCCCGCTACTTGCTGCTCGGTACCATCGGCTTGTTTCACCTTGCGACCCGCCTCTCGTATGTCGAATGCGATAGCGTTCGCGCGACGGGTGCTCGTCGTGTTCAGGTTCACGTTATAGGCTACCAGCAGCTTGCGCGCACCCACAGCGATGGCGCCACTGCGGCGAACGTTGTCGTTCCACTCGGCAGGGCCGAAGTCAGGCTTCCATGCTGGGTCTTTCAGTTTCTTCGGGAGGCCTTCATACTCGCCCGCACGGTTGTTCGCCAAGTTGCGGCGCTTCTCTTCGCTGGCGGCGAATTCGTAGTTGTAGACCGGAATGCCCAGTTCCTTTCCGATACGCTCACCGAGCTTCTTGGCGTACGGAACCACTTCTTCCATGGTGATCCCGCTGATCGGCACAAGCGGACAGACGTCCGTGGCACCGAAGCGTGGGTGCTCACCGGTGTGCGTGCGCATGTCGATGAGCTCCTGCGCCTTCTTCACCAAGCGGAACGCTGCTTCACACACTGGTGCCGGTGCGCCGACAAGTGTGATCACTGTGCGATTGGTGGCTTTGCCCGGGTCCACGTCCAACACACGCACACCCTCAACCCCGGCAGCGGCGGCAACAATGGCGTCGATCTTGGCACGGTCGCGGCCTTCGCTGATGTTGGGAACACATTCAATGATGGGAGTGGACATGGCTACAGGATTTCGCGTACAGGTCACGCGGTGGTGAAGAAGATGGTGGAGATGTTGTTGGCGATGTGCAACGCGATCGGCACCCAGATACTGTTGGTCTCAGTGCGTGCATAACCCAGCAACACGGAGAGCGGCAACAGAACCACGATCAGCAGTGGCCAGTCGTATTGTGAGGCATGCGCGAGCGTGAAAAGGCAAGCGGTAATGGCCACTGAAACGTGTTTGTCGAGCATGTGCCGCAAGCTGCCAAGTAGCAATCCGCGCATGGCCAATTCCTCGAACACCGGTGCCGCTATGCCGATGCCCAGTATCATGAGCAATGTGTCGGTGCTGGAACCGATGATCTCCGGAATATCGGGATCCTGTAGCACGGTCCATTGGCGGGCTAGGATCTCCAGCACCACGATAAGTCCAATGAATATGCCGACGATCTTGGCCGCCTGCTTCCACGACGGCACAGTAAATCCCATGAAGGCCGGAGCGCGCTTTCGCTTCCACAGGAAGACCAAGGCGAGCAGGAACACAGCGCAGATCGAATTGTACCACATTGACGACCACGAGATCACATCACCGTTCTTGCGGTAACTCTCCACCACCTGGTCCAGCGATACCTCCTGAAGGGCGGCCTTCACATACGGATGCTGCATGAACACGGCGAACTGGATCCCCATCCACACCATCGCAATGCTGAAGAACAACCCAAGCCCCATCATCATCTCCAATCCCGGTGGGCGGAACGGATGCGTGGGATCGCCCGGTTCAGGGCCGCCCTTAAGCAACGGCTTCTCCGGCTCGTGTGATCCTTCCATTGATGACGACGGTGTCGATGCCATCGCTGCCGAAGAAGTACGGCAAAGCGGCGGGCGAATGTAGCGGCCGCGTTACGATGAAGCTGGCGCGTTTGCCTGCGGACAGACTGCCCAGTTCGTGTGAAAGTCCCATGGCCGCAGCGGCATTCAACGTTGCCGCGTTGATCGCTTCCTCCGGCAACATTTTCATTTGGGTGCACGCGAGCGAAACCACGGCGTTCATATTCCCGCTGGGCGAACTACCGGGATTGAAGTCGCTGGCCAACGCCACCGCGTTCCCGTTCGCAATTAGTTGCCTGGCCGGGCCATATGGTATGCCCAAGAAGAACGAGCAGCCGGGCAAGAGTGTTGGTATCGTAGCGCTGTTGGAGAGGGCAGCAAAGTCGGCATCCGTCATCACTTCCAAATGATCCACGCTCAGGCAGTTGTATCGCACCGCTTCATGGATCGCACCGATCGAAGTGAATTGGTTCACGTGCACCTTGCCGGGGAGTCCATGTGCCGCACCGGCCTCCAGTATCCGAGCCATTTCCGCAACGGTGAAGTAGTTGGTTTCGCAGAAGACGTCCACATGATCCGCCAGTTGTTCGGCAGCACATGCCGGGATCAATTCGGTGATCACCATGTTGATGTACGCTTCGCGGTCGTTCTTGAATTCCAACGGCAGGGCATGCGCGCCAAGGAGCGTGGCCTTCACTTGCAGTGGAAGCTCGGACTTCAACCGCTTCACCACGCGCAGCATCTTCAGTTCGGCTTCCAACGAAAGGCCATAGCCGCTCTTGATCTCAATGGCCACCGTGCCAAGGCGCATGAGTTCCTCGAGCCGCGCTTTGCTGGACAAGAACAGTTCATCCTCGCTGGCCTCGCGCAACTTGCGGGCACTGTTGAGGATGCCGCCGCCTTTTGCTGCGATCTCCTGATAGCTGAGGCCGCGGATGCGATCCACCCATTCCTCTTCCCGCGTTGCAGCGAACACCGCGTGCGTGTGCGGATCACACCAGCCCGGTAGCACATAGCGCCCCGTGGCGTCGATCACTTCGAGCCCGTTCCAATCAGTAACACCTGGCCAAGTGTCCATACCGCCAAGGTCTGTTATGCGGTCATTCTCCACCAGCAACCAGCCATCCTCGATATACGGAAGGTCGGCCATGGCACCGCCGTTCACCTGAAGAACGCCTGCGGGGTGTGTGCCCAAAAGGGCTTTGGCGTTCTTGATCAGAAGGCGCGGCATGGCTGCGACGTTGGCGTTGCAAGGATAGCGGCCGCAACCCCATATTTTCGGTGTCCAGATCCAACCACCATGAGAACTCTTCTACTGCTGCTCGTGATCCTTGTGTCGGCTTCAACCGCAAGCGCGCAGCGTAAACGCGAGATCATTCCGCGCGACACCATTACCGGTAAGTACGCCTATTCGAAGATGAGCGATACGATCCCCAACACCAAGGAGGAGTTGCGCGCGAAGCTCGACAAGTGGATCAAGCAGAATTACAACCCACAGGAGAGTAAGTACACAACGATCGCTGTGGATGGCGACACGTACACGATCCACGATCGTGAGGCCCTGCCGGGCAAGGCGCGGAAGTTCGTGGAGTACAACCTCACCGTGGACCTGAAGGAGAAGCGGTATCGATACAAGCTCACGGACCTCGAATACGCGGCGGTGGGCAAATACCCCTTGGAAGACAAGATGGCGACCGACGAGCGCGACGATTTCGAGGCCATGCACGCCATCCTCACAGGTGTGCTGAAGAGCTTGGACGCGGCCATGGTGAGTGAGTGGTAGCGTGCAGTGCCGAACTTCGGGGCGTCCTAGCACAGGCAAAGAGCACGAGCATGGAGAATGAACGGTCGTTGAACCTTCCTATGTTGATCATCGCTATCATCATCGGTAGTGGGTTGGTGGATCAGTTCGATCCTGAGGAACTAAGCTTCGAGAAGCCAGCCTTGGCCGTCGTCTATATGATCGGGCTAGCGATAGCGGTTTACGTTCTGGTAGCGGGTTTCCGAAAAGGACGGTAACATCCATTGCGGAGTGCCGGTGATCTCACTTGATGGCAGAAGTGCCCCCTTTCACCCACCTTCGCGGCATGCCCGGCAACACCTTCGGCGAGATCCTCAGACTTAGCACCTTCGGCGAAAGTCATGGTGCTGCTATTGGTGGCGTAGTGGACGGCTGCCCTGCCGGGTTACCGTTGGATCTTGAGGCCGTGCAAGTTGAGCTTGACCGTCGTCGGCCGGGCAGTACGCCGTTGGGCACTACGCGGAATGAAGCGGATAAAGTGGAGATCCTCAGTGGCGTTTTCGAGGGCGTAACACTTGGCACGCCGATCGGATTCCTGCTGCGTAACGCCGACTTGAAGAGCAGCGACTATGACGCCTTGAAGAACGTCTATCGGCCCAGCCACGCGGACTATACATGGGAGAAGAAATTCGGCGTACGCGACCATCGGGGCGGTGGGCGCGCCAGCGCCAGAGAGACATCCGCACGTGTTGTTGGTGGTGCTATCGCACGGCAGTTGTTGGCATCTGCTGGGATACGTGTGGCGGCCTACGTTGACCAAGTGGGAGAGGTGAGGCTTGAGAAGCAACCAGGCGAATTGGATCTCAGCGGCACTTGGGTCAGCGATGTCCGTTGTCCGGATAGCAGTACTTCACAACGCATGGCCGCCCTCATAGAGCAGGTGCGCGGCGAAGGCGATAGCATAGGCGGGGCGATCACATGTGTCATGCGCGGTGTTCCCGTCGGTTTGGGCGAACCTGTATTCGACAAGCTGAATGCGGATCTGGGCAAAGCCATGCTCAGTATCAATGCGGTGAAAGGATTCGAGATCGGCAGTGGGTTCGGTGCGATCGCCATGCGGGGAAGCCAGCACAATGATCAGATCGGTGTTTCCTCCGTCGCCACCGGTGAGGCTCGGGGTGAAGTGGTCCGGACCCAAAGCAATCGCAGTGGCGGCATCCAAGGTGGCATTAGCAACGGCGAGGACATTGTCTGTCGCATCGCCTTTAAGCCAGTGGCCACCATTGCCAAGGCCCAACAAACAGTGGACAAGTCAGGGCAGGCCGTGACGTTGGAAGCCAAGGGACGTCACGACCCCTGTGTGGTGCCGCGCGCAGTGCCCATCGTGGAAGCCATGGCCTGCTTGGTCCTTGCGGATCATTGGCTGCGCCAGCGGTCCGCCCGAGTGGCATGATGGTTGGCGGCGGCAGAGGACAACGCACTGTTCACCTTTTCCAGTTGTGCACCATTCAGCAAGCCTCCCGCGTTTCCACCTTTGTACCCCTTCCATAGGCAGGATCCAAGTATGAGAATGTGCATGTGGAAGCGCGCCCGAACGAACAATCTCCTCCAGCATCCATGAAGTGGCTCAAACGCATTGGTCTCACCGTTCTCATCCTGTTCGTGCTGCTCATCGCGGCAGCCATCATCATCCCGATCGTGTTCAAGGACAAGATCGAAGCGGCGGTGAAAGAGGAAGTCAACAAGTCGCTGAATGCAACGGTGGATTGGGGCGAATGGGACATTACCCTGATCAGCAGCTTCCCGAACCTGAGCGTGAGCGTGGCCAATGTGAAGGTTTGCAACAATGCACCGTTCGAAGGCATCTGCCTGGCGAACATCGGTGAGTTGCAAACGACCGTTGGGCTCATGAGCCTGTTCGGTGATCGCATCGAGATCAAGAAGATCGGATTGGTGAAACCCTTCATCCATGTGAAGGTGCTCGAAGACGGACGCGCCAACTGGGATATTGCCAAGGTGGACAGTTCCGCTGCGGTGGAAACGACGGATACGGGAACCACGGCCTTCAACATTGCGCTGCGGGAGTACTGGATCACGGACGGCCACTTGATCTACGATGATGCCAGCCTGCCGTACTCGATGGATCTGGCCGGCCTCGACCACAACGGCAGTGGTGATTTCACGCAGGATCTTTTCGTGCTGAAGACGGTGACCCACAGCGATGCGGTGAACGTGGTCTTCGACGGCATCAAATACCTGCGGAACGTCACCGCCGATATCAAGGCCGACCTCGACATGGACATGGCCAATATGAAGTTCACCTTCAAGGAGAACGAGGCCGCCATCAATCAACTGGTGCTCGGCTTCGATGGCTGGTTGAGCATGCCAGGGGATGATATGGTTATGGACCTGAAATGGAACACAAAGAAGAACGATTTGGCTACGTTGCTGTCACTCGTTCCGGCCGAGTTCGCAACAGACCTGAAAGGCGTTGACATGAGCGGGAAGGCGGCTTTCGATGGGTATGTGAAAGGGACCTTCAACGACAACACGATGCCCGGCTTCGGGTTGAACATCGGCGTGAACAACGGTCGTTTCAAATACCCCGACCTGCCTGCGAGTGTTGAGGATATTCAAGTGAAGTGCGCCATCGTGAGCCCTGAGGGCAGTGACATGGATCGGATGACGATCGACTTGAGCCGCTTTGGGATGAACATCGCCGGTAATCAAGTGAACGCCCGCATGTTCTTGAAAACCCCCATCAGCGATCCGGATGTGGATGCAGAACTGAAGGCGCAAGTGGATCTCGCGAGCATCAAGAAGGCCGTGCCCATGGAGAAGGGCGATGATCTGAAGGGCAGCCTTACGGCTGATGTGCGCATGAAGGGTCGCATGAGTTCGATCGAGAAGGAGCAGTATGACAAGTTCCAAGCGGATGGGACCTTGAAGCTGATGGGCATGGAGTACAGGTCCGACAGTCTCCCGACAGTGGGGATCAACGGGCTCTACTTCACGTTCAGCCCGAAATTCCTTTCGCTCGATGGGTTCGATGGAACGATCGGCAAGAGCGATCTGAAAGCGAAAGGGCGGCTCGATAGCTACATCGCATGGTGGTTGAAGGACAGCACGCTCACGGGATCGTTCGATGTCACGAGCACCAAGTTCGATCTGAACGAATTCACGAGCGATGACGAGGCGACATCAGCAAGCGGCGAGGCGACCGTGGACACGTCGAGCATGAGCGTTATTGAAGTGCCGAAGAACATCGACTTCCGGATGGGCTTGGTTGTTGGCCAGGTATTGTTCGACGACATGACCTTGGACAATTGCAAAGGCAGCATGCATCTGCATGATCAGCGCGTTGACCTGAAGGATGTGTTCTTCAACACGCTCGGTGGCGCGATCACCATGAGCGGTGGTTACGAAACCACGAACCCCAAGAAACCCACGATCGACTTTGCCTATGGTCTTAAGGATCTTGATATCGAAGAGACCGTCAAGTATGTAGAGACAGTGCAGGCTGTGGTGCCCATCGCCAAGACATGTACAGGCAAGTTCAGTAGTGAGCTAACGATGACCGGGGTCTTGGGCCCCGACATGATGCCGATCATGGAAAGTCTGGCGGGCGATGGGAAGCTGCATACCAACCGCGTGGCGATCGAAGGCTTCCAGCCGTTGATCGATCTAGCGAGGGCGTTGAAGCTCACGAAGTTGGAGAACACGGTGATCGACAACCTCGATTTCAGCTACCACTTCAAGGACGGCAAAATGATCACCGATGAGTTCCCTGTGAAGATAGACAAGATCCAAGCAAGGGTCGGGGGTAGTACGGCGTTCGCTGATCAAGCGATCGATTACGACATGAAGGCCAAGGTGCCAACGGAGATGTTCGGGTCGCAGGCGGCGCAAGCGGTCGGTGGGCTGCTCGGCCAGTTGAACAGCGCGGTGGGCGCGAACCTTCAAGTGCCCAAGGAACTGGACCTTACGTGCAAGATCACAGGCACAGTGACGAAGCCGATCGTTCGACCGGTCTTCGCTGGTGGAAGCACCAATGTGAAGGAGACCGTTGTCGCCGAGATCAAGGAAACCGTGAACGAGGAGATCGGCAAGGCGAAGGCCGAGGCTGTAGCGAAGGCCCGCGAGGAGGCAGCCAAGTTGATCGCTGACGCGCAAAAGCAGGCGGATGCCTTGAAGGCACAGGCGCGCACCGAATCATCGAAAGCGAAGAATGACGCTTACAAAGCGGCCGATGCCGAGTTGGCGAAGATCACCAACCCGTTGGCCAAGATCGGCGCCAAGGTGGTGTGCGATGAAGCCAAGAAAGCCGCTGACAAAAAGGAGCAGCAGTACTTGGCTGAGGCCGACAAGAAGGCCGATGGCCTTGTTGTTGCCGCACGCAAACAAGGCGATGACATCATCAAGAGAGCAGAAGAGACGAACACGACCGTGAAATGATGTGGGGATGTGAAGATGGGCGGGTGATGAGATCTACTGGGGTGCGTGTGGTTCTGTCCGTCGCTCTTGTCCTTGGTGGACTCTGTTCTGGCGCATTCGCTCAGGACGATGAAGCGGCCAATGATCCCTGTGGTAAGCCCACGGACAAGCGGATCGTAAAGTTGCTGGAAGAAGCCGTGAAAGCAAAGGATGGCGGTGAGCGGCACGCCAAACTCAAGGCCACGCAAGAGGTCGACCCGAATTGCGCGGAGTGCCTCTTCCAACTGGGCATGAGCGCCTACAAGCGCGCCAAGGAAAGCGGGGTCAGCATGGATGCCAGCTTGAAGTACTTCGAGCAGTTGAAGACCCAATGCCCCGAGTACCATGCCGACGTGGACTTCTACATGGGGAGCATTCACTACGCGAACAGCGATTGGACGAAGGCGAAGAAGAGCTTCGATGCCTTCATGCGTTTCCCCGGCGAAGACCAGAGCAAATTCAGCAAGGACCAGGAGAAGAAGTACAAGGATGTGGAAGAGGTGATGCCGGAGCTGGAATTCATGGCCGACTTCTACCGGAACACTGCCGCAGGGCCGGCTAAAGTGGTCGCCGGTGTGTCCACTCCCAATGACGAATACTTGCCGAACCTCTCTCCGGATAATGAACTCATCTTCTTCACACGCGTGCGCAGCGTTCAGGCAAAAGGGGACTTTGTCACCAGGAAAGTTGAAGAGCTCACGTGGAGCAAACGGACGGACGTGAAAGGGAGCTTCGACAGTGGTGTGCCTTTGCCTGAGCCCTTCAACATGGGCGATAGCTATGGTGGGGTAACGATCAGTGTGAACAACAAGGAGATGTTCGTTACCGTTTGCGGACCGCCCGATGTCAAAGGCTATCGCAACTGTGACATTTTCCGTAGTCACTACGAAACCAAGTTCAATCTAGACACCGGCGGGCAGCAGTGGGTGTGGAGCGACCTGGAGGATCTCGGCCCGACTATCAACACCGATGGATGGGACAGCCAGCCCAGCCTGAGCGCTGATGGCAACACGTTGTATTTCGCGCGGTTAGCGAAGAAGGATTCCCTCGGCAATACAGACATCTTCACCAGCACCCGTGATGAGAAAGGTGCTTGGAGTGAGGCCGTTCGGCTACCCGCCAGCATCAACACCGGTGCGGCCGATAAGGCACCCTTCATGCACAGCGACAGCCGGACGTTGTATTTCGCGAGCAAGGGACATCCTGGCGCTGGTGGGTACGACATCTTCTTCAGCAAACTGGGCGATGACGGCGCCTGGAGCCAACCGAAAAATCTTGGTCATCCCATCAACACCCCGGAGGATGAACACGGGCTGATCGTCAGCACCAACGGTCAGTTGGCGTACTTCGCCAGCAATCGCCACAAAGGCGCTGGCGGGCTCGACGTGTTCACCTTCGATATGCCACAGGACGCACGGCCCGACGACATCCTGGTGGTGAAAGGTGAGGTGAAGGATGAGAGCGGTAAGGCGGTAAAGGATGCTACCATTGAAATCAAATACCTCGATACCCGGAAGACCGAGGTAATGAAGGTGGACCAGCAGGACGGCCGATACGCTGCGGTGCTGCGGTTGAAGCCTGGTGCGGATGTCGTCCTCACCGTAAAGAAACCCGACCATGTGTTCGATAGCCGTGCATTTGCTGCAAGTGATACAGCGCGCGGTGGTGTGGCCGAGATCGAGATGACCGTTCAGAAGATCGAAGTGGGCAAGAGCTATCGGGTCAACGACATCAACTACGCTACGAAAAGCGCGGTCATCGAGAAAGCCAGTGAGTTCGTCCTCGATGAACTCATCACGTTCCTGAAGGACAACCCGGGTGTCCGTATTGAAGTGCAGGGCCACACCGACAACGTCGGGAGCATGAGTGACAACATGGCC
>CADECG010000069.1 GCA_902825795.1 uncultured Bacteroidota bacterium | reverse complement strand
CGCTGGCGGCGGCATGGAGTACCCGATGATCACAGTGATCGGCGACATGAATGGAGGCATGGCCTTGGATGAGGTGATCGCGCACGAGGTGGGCCACAACTGGTTCCAAGGCATTCTGGCCAGCAACGAACGTGAGCATCCATGGATGGATGAAGGCATGAACAGCTTCGTGGAGCTGCGGTACATGCGTGAACGTTATCCGGGCCAAGTGTCGGTGATCGCTGATGGGATCCCCAAGGCGCTGTTCGGTGGCGGGACGATCGGCCATCGCGAAGTCCTCGAGGTCGCCTACCGCTTTAACGCGCGCCGAAGCCTGGACCAGTCGTGCAGTTTGCCGAGCGAGGAGTACACAAGCACCAACTACGGCACCAGCGTGTACATGAAGACCGCGCTGGCTTTCGACCATCTCTTCGCTTACCTCGGCGATTCGCTCTTCGATGCGTGCATGCGCGAGTACTATCGCCAGTGGGCGTTCAAGCATCCAAAGCCGGAGGATGTGAAAAGGGTGTTCGAGGACGTGAGCAAGAAAAATCTGTCGTGGGTGTTCAGCGGCATACTGACAGAAAATACCAAACACGACCCGCGCGCGACGAAGCTGAAGGAGGATCAACTATGGATCAGTCCGAGGTTAACCGACCAGCCATTGCCGGTGACTGGTTGGGAAAAGGCGGATTCTCTAGGCACAGTATGGCTGCGACCATGCGTACGACACCCGATCGGCTTCATCTGTGGAAAGGAGGCGTGGGATAGGGAACTTGGCCATACTCTCCCATGGCCTAACGTCACCCGCGTCACCATCGATGCCGGGCACCGCACGCTCGACATCGACCACCGCAACAACACGGTGCGCAGCAAAGGCATCCTACGCAGTTGGACAGCTGTGCGCTTGAAATTCCTCGTCGGCGTGGAAGACCCGACCAAGCGCACGTTGTATTGGACACCGACCATCGCAGCCAATGTGCACGACGGTTTCCAAGCGGGCATGGCATTCTACAACACGGTGTTCCCGAGCCAACGCACCGAGTTCGTGATCGCGCCGTTGTACGGCTTCGGAAGTCAGCGGCCAGTTGGAGCTGCACGTATCGAACACCACTTCGATCGCATGCGGAGTTCTTGGTTCCGCAACATCCACTTGGGTGCTGGGGGCCGCACGGCAACCCTATCAAACGACCCGGAGTGGCAACAGTGGTACGAACGCGGTAGTGCGCATATCAAATTCGACATCAAGCGACCGCTGGCTAAACCAACGCAGCATTCGATCACGTTGCGCGGCATCTATCTCCGCACGAACGACCGTTTCGATCTGCTGGGTGGCGGCACGGGGTACTTGAGCAGCGACAACTGGATCGGCGAGTTCAGCTACGATGGCGATCATGGCCATCCGCTCGGCCCCGCGCATTGGACAACCACGGTGACCGCTGGTTATGATTGGGCGCGCGTGTCCATCGAGGCCCGCAAAGCATTCGTGTATGACGAGCGCGGGCACAGTGTGCGGTTGCGGGCCTTCGCTGGTTCCTTCCTTGGCGTTCCCGGCTCCATTGGACCGAACCAAGCTTGGGGCTTGAGTTGGGCTGCCGAAGACCCGTTCTATGACCATGCCTACATCGGCCGTGGCGAAACGGAAGGATTGTGGGCGCAACAGTTCAGCAAACAACAAGGAGCGTTCAAGACAGGGGTGTGGCAAGGCGGTTCCGATTCGTACATCGCAGCCGTGAACGTGGAACTGGACTTCCCCATGCGGGTTCCGATCGCGTTGTTCGGCAGCGCGGGCATGGTGCCAGTAAAGTCCGTTGCAGCGGATGGCACCAAGACGGAAAAGCCTGAACTGTTGCTGGAATTCGGTGTCGGTCTGCCCTTGGTGAAGGATGTGTTCGAGATCTGGATGCCAATTGGTTTCAGCAAGAACATCACCGATGAACTCGACTTCCGTAACGTGCAATTCGGCGACCGTATCCGCTTCGTGCTTGCTTTGGAGAAGCTCGACCCCACGCGCATCATCCGCAACCTGAAACCCTGATGCAACCCGGCCAGCACATCGTCTTCCTCTCCGACTTCCACCTCGGTGTGCCGAACCGGGAGGACAGCTTGGTGCGCGAGCGGCGCATTGTGAAGTTCCTCGACGAGGCCGCTAAGGACGCTGTGGAGATCCACATTCTCGGCGATGTGTTCGACATGTGGTTCGAGTGGAAGAAAGCCGTGCCGCGCGGCTACGTGCGGCTACTGGGCAAGCTCGCTGAATTGCACGATCGTGGCATCCCGCTCCACCTGTACATCGGCAACCACGACATGTGGACCTTCGGGTACTTGGCGGAAGAGTGCGGCCTGATCGTGCATCGCGAACCCGTGATGCGCCAATGCGCGGGCAAGAAATTCATGATCGGCCATGGCGATGGCTTAGGCCCCGGCGATCATGGTTACAAGTTCATCAAGCGCATTTTCCGCAGTGGTTTGTGCCAGTGGTTATTCGCACGGCTTCATCCGAATTTCGCTTTGGGCCTTGCCGAGTTCTGGAGCGGTCGCAGCCGCAAAAAGAGCTACGACAACGACCGCAAGTTCCTGGGTGAAGCCAACGAGTGGCTCGCGATACACTGCCGCGAAGTGCTGAAGAAGGAACACTACGACTACTTCGTCTTCGGCCATCGCCACCTACCGATGGATCTGCAAGTGGGCGATCACAGCCGCTACATCAATCTCGGCGATTGGATCACGCGCTTCACCTACGCCGTCTTCGACGGCAACGAGCTGAAACTGATGCAACGCAATGGCGATGGGCCTTTGAGCGGTGATCTTCCAGCGCCGCGTGTGCCGTCAGGAGCGTAGTTGTTGCATCAGCACCACCAGATCCACTAGTCGGTTGCTGTAGCCCCATTCGTTGTCGTACCAGCCAACCACTTTCACCATATCGCCCACCACGCTGGTGAGGCCTGCATCGTAGATGCACGAATGCGGGTCGCCGACGATGTCGATGCTCACGATGGGGTCTTCGGTGTAGCGCAGGATATTCTTCCACTTCCCTTCGGCCAAGGCCTTGAAGTGCGCGTTGATAGCCTCCACATTCAATGGCTTCCGCACACGGCACGTAATGTCGGTGAGCGATCCATCGGGTACGGGCACACGAATGCCGCAGCCGCCCATCTTCCCTTCGAGATGAGGGAACACGCGTGTGATCGCCTTCGCCGCACCCGTTGTCGTGGGCACGATGCTTACAGCGGCCGCGCGAGCACGGCGCAAGTCTTCGTGTGGGGCATCGTGCAGGCGTTGATCGCCGGTGTAGCTGTGGATGGTGGTCACATAACCGGTCTCGATGCCGCATAGCTCGTCCAACGCCAAGATCATCGGTGCGGCGTTGTTGGTGGTGCAGCTTGCGTTGCTCACAATGCGGTCCGAAGCGATGAGCACATGGTCATTCACCCCGAGCACCACGGTCTTGGTGTCATCGCTCGCGGGGGACGAAAGCACCACCCTGCCGGCACCGGCGTCCAGATGGGCCTGCGCCTTGGCCGCGGTACGGAAATGCCCGGTGCACTCGAGCACGACATCGATACCCTGCGCCTTCCAAGGAAGTCCGGCGGGGTCCTTTTCCGCATATGCGTTGATGCTACGACCGGCCAGCACCAGGTGTTCCTCATCGTGCGATACGTCGCCTTTGAACACGCCATGAATGCTGTCGTATTTGAACAGGTGGGCGAGCGTTCGGGTGTCGGTAATATCGTTGATGGCCACCAATTCAAGGTCCTTTCGCTCAAGGATCACTCGGGTGGTCATTCGGCCGATGCGACCGAAGCCGTTTATCGCGATGCGTGTTTTTGACATGGGTACAAAGGAGGTGAAAAGAAGAAGCCCCTCCCGAACGATCGGGAAGGGCTTCCATTGTGCTCAATTGAATTCTTAACGGCTGACCACGAATCGGCCAGTGCGTGAGACGCCGTCCACACGCAAATCGATGATATACGTTCCGCTGCTCAGGTCGCTCACATCGAAGGTGAGGCGCTGCTCGCCTTTGGACATCCGCTGCTGAGCGATGTTGCGCACGGCTCGACCGTTCAGGTCGTAAACGGTGGCCTGCACTTGCGCGGTGCCACGCAGCTTGAAGCCGACCGTGGCGAGATCGTTGACCGGGTTCGGGAAAACAAGCAAACCACCATTGCCTTCAACATCGCTGCCTTCGCCGCCGGGCGGAACGATACCCAACAACGTTTCGCTGCGCCAGAAGCCACGACCGTGCGTACCCAAGTAAACGACACCAGGGTTGGTCACGAAATCGGGACCATGCGGGTTGTTCTGCCAGTTCCATGTTTGCTGACGCACCTGCATGGTGGGCACCAATTCCATGTTTGTGTTCTCGAACGCCCAGTTCTGGCCACCGTCATCACTCACCATCACACCGAACTCCGTACCGACCACATAGAGGTTTGAGCTGCTTACGTGGATGATGCCATCATAAACCGGCATACCCACCAGATCGGCCGGTAAGTTGTTCCACTTGTTCACCACATTGAACGGAGGGGCCGAGTTCAACGCATTATCGCAGAGGCGCACCTTGCCCGATCCACCATAACCACCCACGGTGATCAGCAGGCGCGAGGCATCATTCGGGTCGGAGCAAAGGCCGGTAATGGTTCCACCGCCGTTATAGATCTGAACAGGATCCTCAAGCACGCGGGTCGAACTGGTATCGTCCGCTTGCGCTGCCGTGTAGGCGTTGTTGAAGCCCTTCACACGCCAAACATCACCTTCGGTCGTACCCCAATAGAGGGCCTGACCATCTGAACTCCACTCCAATACGTTCACGTTACCACCGGCATTGCCGGCCACTTTCCACCACTCCACAGAACCGGTGAACGTGCAGGCATCGCGCGTGGCCCACACGCCATCAGTACCGCTGAAGCCGACTGCGAAAAGGGTCTCAACGCGATCGGGTAGCGTGATCAAGTAACGCACCGTATCCCCAATGTCATAAACCGTGTTCGCAGTGGTACCGGCCGGGAAGCCCTCCAGCGACCAAACGGTAGCAGGAAGTGGCACCGCGGGCATCTTGCGGCTGTTGTATGGGAACGGATCACCGATGGTGTCACCAACCGTGAAATCATTGTCCTCCACGATCCATTGCACTGAGTACAATCCGGAATCCGGGCTGTTCAGGTCAAGCGGGTTCTCATACAGGCGGATGTTCGTGTAGAAATCGCCGAGTCCATTGCCGGTGATATCACCGGGATCGCCCAATGCCAGGATCCGCGTGTCGTAGAAACCGCCGGATACACCGCCTTCGTTGTTGCTACGCTGAAGCGCACCGGCGTAAACGGTACCGAAAAGGATGGTTGGGTCCAATTGACTGATCTCGCAATCGAATCCGTCACCGCCACCGACTTCCGAAGCACGTTGCTCGTTACCGGCGAAAAGTGGGATGTACTGTGTTCCATTGTCCTGCGTGCCACCTAGAACCTTGCCCTTGGGGCTGATCGAGGCAGAGTAGAACTGCGTCACATTGTAATTGTGGTTGCTCGCAGTGAATACGAAGTTGGGCGAAACCCCGAAGGACTTGTACACGCCACCATCACAACCCACATATAGGCTAGTGCCATCCGGCGACCACGTGAGTTCGTGAATGTCGGCATGCACGCACACAAAACAACCTGGGAAGTTCTGTGCGATTGCGATCTGTTCCGGAGGGCTGTTCGCACCCCATTTCCACAGCGAAACACCGCCAAGCATCACTTCTTCCCTGTCGTTCGGGTTCACAGCGATCACGATGTCGTACCAACCTTGGCTGTTATCCCCGAAGATGTCGAGAGATGGTACATCGTTACCGCTAGGCCAGAACTGGCTCCACGTTACGCCGCCATCGGTGCTGCGGAACCCGCCGTACATAGCGCCACCGCCGGTAGCGGCCAGCGCATACATGTAGTTGTGATCCTGAGGGCTGATCGCGAACTCCATTCGTCCATAACCGCTGGTCGGAAGTCCACTTCCATTAAGGATCTGTTGGAACGAGTTGCCGCCATCAACACTTCGCCAATTCTGCGTGCCGACGCGCAAGAGGATAGCGGTCACGTTGTTCGAATCCCGCACTACTTCCATTGCTGAACATGCACTGTTGATGCTGATACCGGGAAGATCGGAGAAAGTATTGGCAGCTTCATCGTAGATCTTCGGCCCAGCGTTGTGAGCAACCCAAACCTTGTTCGCATCCGTGGGATCCGCAACGATCTTGTTGGTGATCGCCCATTCATCACTGGCGTCCCATGGTGAGCTAGGGCCAATGACCAGCGAAAAACTAGCGCCTCCGTCAACTGACTTGAAAATACCATGACCAACAAACCCACTTCCACCACCACCGCCAGCACCTTCGGCACTGTGACCTGTAGCAACATAGATGTGACCATTGTTCGTAACCGTTACACTACTGATGATGAGGCTCTCGCTCAAACCCTGAACCCGGAACCATGTGTTCGCACCGTCTTCGCTCTTCCACAGACCGCCACTGACAGCACCTGCCCATATGGTATTCGGGGCGCTGGGATGGATACAAATGGAACGTGTACGACCACCCACGTTGTTCGGTCCCATCTCGAGCCACTGGAAACCGACAGACTTGGCTTGGCTAGCGGAATACGAGCGCGCCGCTTCAAAAGCGCGTAGGTAGTCGTTGGGGTCGACCTGACCGGTGACCACGTTGCGGCGCAACATGTTCATATAGTCGCGCATGCCGTCGGCACCTTGGGCCAAACCGCCAGCTCGTTCGGTATAGGCAGGGGTGCGTTCGGCGTGCCAAACGGTGCCACCAATAGCAAGACACGTAAGCGCCACAAGCGAAATGGGGAGAAGTCGTTTCATGTTCAGTGGTCCGGTTCGTTCGTCGGGGTCGAAAAATAGGGTCGGGAGCGGATCATCGGTGCCGTTTTCCGTCACGATCCTTGGAGCGGTCTATACAGATCAGAAGGTTCTATTCAGGGCTGGGCAACGAGGGGACGCAATATAGGAATGCCGCTTACAGAACGTGCTTCTCAGCGTGGTAGCTGCTGCGCACCAGCGGCCCGCTTTCCACGAAGCGGAAACCCATGGTCTTTCCAAGCTCATTGTAACGGGCGAAGCGATCCGGGTGGACAAATTCCACCACAGGGAGATGGGCCTTTGTAGGCTGCAGGTATTGCCCCAACGTCACCACGTCCACACCTACGCTGCGCAAGTCCTCCATGGCTTCCACCACTTCAGCATCCGTTTCACCCAGGCCGAGCATAATGCCGCTTTTGGTACGTAATCCAGCGCGTTTGCTCCGCATCAGCACTTCCAAGCTTCGATCGTACTTGGCCTGAACCCGCACCTTGCGCGTAAGGCGGCGAACGGTTTCAATGTTGTGGCTTAGCACATCCGGCTTTTCCTCCAGAACAATAGCAAGGTTCTCCCATTTCCCTTGGAAATCAGGAATGAGCGTTTCGAACTTGGTTTCCGGGCAGCGCCGGCGAATGGCCCTAATGGTGCGCGCCCAAATGCCCGCTCCTCCGTCGGGGAGGTCATCGCGGTCCACACTGGTAATAACACAGTGCTTCACCCCCATAAGCTCAACGCTTCGCGCCACGCGCGCCGGCTCAAAGGGGTCGGCCTCCTCCGGGCGACCGGTCGCAACGGAACAGAAACCGCAGGAGCGCGTGCAGGTATTGCCCAAGATCATGAACGTGGCCGTGCCGGCACCCCAGCATTCCCCCATGTTCGGGCAGTTGCCGCTTTGGCAGATGGTGTGCAGCTTATGCTCACCCACGATCTCGCGGACCTTCCTGTAACTCTCTCCCGTGGGCAACTTCACCCGCAACCAATCGGGGCGTCGTTGCCGTGGCGTTGCCTCCACGATCTCCTCGCTCATCGGATCGTTTTCTTGCCGAATTGGATGGATGCGAACAGCGTGACGAAGAACGGCTTGTTCTGAACATCGCCCACGTCGGCCATGAGCGGGATCGTACGGCCATACACATCCAGCGCGGCACCACATTCCAGCGCTTTAATGGATACCGAGGGGCCGGCGTACTCGAAGTTCATCCCGATCTTCCCGAAAGCGCCTGGATAGAACGTGCTTTCCTCTATTCCACGGAACCAACTGGCCCTGCCATAGATCCGTTCGGTGAAGTGCACATCCGGATCATAGCGCTCTACGACAATGCTTTCATAAGGCACTTCCGTGGTACCGATCTGCAGGTACACGGGCTTCACCAACGCAATGCTCGCGCCTACGGCCCAGAACCAATTCACCTCCACGCCACTGCGGCGGATCTTATCGCTGATCTGGCGCTTCATGCCATAGGTCGGGCGCAACACCACCATGTGGTTCAGCTTCCCATAGAAGTAGCCGCGCGAGTCTTCGTAATAAGGATTGAAGCTCTTCACCTCTTTCGGGTGCTTCATACTGACGATCTCGATGCCCAAGAGGCGCCGGTTCTTGGCCGTCCGGTACTTGGCGTGTGTGAAATTCACGCCCCAGCCGTCGCTATGAATGACCAACCCTCCGGTGACCTCCTTGCTGTACAGGGTCCGGTCGTCATCAAAGCTGGTCTGCTGTGCGGCCGAATACACGGCTAAGACCATGCAAACCGCCATCAAAAATGACCTTCGAGGGAAACTGCTCGCCATTGGTGCCCAAAACTAAGCAGGGATGCAACGCGCGGGATAGCCACTTTCGCGCCCGCGCCGGAATACACAACAACCGGCTATGCTTGGAATGGATACCGCACATGTCGTCTACATCGGAGACCTTCGCAACGAAGCCGTCCATCTGCGCAGTGGTCAGCGCATCATCACCGACGCACCGCCCGACAATCGAGGCAAAGGCGAAGCCTTCAGCCCTTCGGATCTGCTCAGCACTTCGTTGGCCGCTTGCATGATGACGATCATGGGCATTGCCGCCCGCGAACGCCAGTTACCGCTACAAGGGCTTGAAGCCCGCGTTGTGAAGCACATGGCCAGCGATCCGCGCCGCGTTGCACGTATCGAGGTGCATCTCACGATGGACGGTTTTGGCTTGGATGACAAGGCCAGGACCATCCTGGAACGCGCAGGGCGCACTTGCCCGGTGGCTTTGAGCTTGCGCGAAGACCTTATTCAGGATGTATCCTTCTCGTACCGCTAAGCCGGTCTACTGCAAATGCGAATGCCCCGACAAGTCGGGGCATTGGAAAACGGGAGATGTGGCTATTACACCTGTTCCGTTGCAGGAACCTTGTGCACTTTGCCGTAAGCCGGGCAGCTATGCGTGTTGTTGCAACTGCTGAACAGCATGCCTGCTACAACGATCAGGGCGAATACCAAGAGCGTCTTTTTCATCGTTCGTTCGTTCGTTCGTTCCGGGTGGTTCAGGCAATCATTCCGCCTTCACTGCGGTCAAAGTTAGCCGTTCAACCATCCAGCCATGGAAAAGGTTTCAACACAGTGATCGTGCATCTTTCGGCACAAGGCCCACCGATCACCATGAGCACTAACGTCAACCCGCCCCCGGATATTGGTGCAGGGTGGACCGCACGGTTGGCTCCCGCTTTCCTGGTCCCATCGTTCGTCGGCCTGAAAGACTTTTTGGTCGGCGAAAGGACCACACACCAAGTCTTCCCAAAGGGCAAGGAGATCTTCAATGCTTTCCAGCGAACTCCGTTCGATAGCGTATCCGTGGTGATCATCGGCCAGGACCCGTATCACGGACCCGGACAGGCACATGGTCTTAGCTTTTCGGTCCCGGAGGGCATTCCCATCCCCCCGTCGTTGGAGAACATCTTCAAGGAGTTGGAACGTGACTTCGGAAAACCCCGGCCAACAAGCGGCGACCTGTCCCATTGGGCGGAGCAGGGTGTGCTTCTGTTGAATGCCACCCTCACCGTTCGTGCGCACTCCGCAGGTTCACACCAGAACAAGGGCTGGGAGCAGTTCACTGATGCTGCCATCAAGGCGTTGGTCGCGGAACGCGAAGGCCTCGTCTTCATGTTATGGGGCCGCTATGCACAGAACAAAGAAGCGCTGATCGATACCGATCGGCACTATGTGTTGCGGGCCCCGCATCCTTCTCCACTATCCGCGCACCGCGGCTTCATCGGCTGTGGGCACTTCAGCGCCACGAACGAGATCTTACAAGCTCAGGGAAAAACACCCATCGTGTGGCTGCCTTGAAGACCTCTTCTACCCGTACTCGGGCGTGTGGCATGCTGGCCTGCATTCTACTTTCAGGCTTCGGTCATGCGGTCGCACAAACATCTGTGCTCCGCTTGATCCCCGATGGTCCATTGCCGAAACGGTTCGACATCGAAGTAGAACTGAAGAATGGCGAAGACCCAGCTGCAGTGCAGCGCGATCTCCTCTCCCGACTACAACGCAAAGGCTTCCTTGAAGCATCGATCGACAGTTGCACCAAGGACAGCACAGGTCCGGTCTGCCAGCTTCATGTTGGACCGGCATACCGGTGGGCCCGGATCCGCGCAGTAGGTGCCGATGCTTCGTTGGCGGCTGATGCCCACTTCCGCGAGCGCGCATACAGCGGCCGTGATATTTCTCCGAGTGCAGTGGCCTTGCTGTTCAACGATGTGCTTGTCCATTGTAGCACGCATGGCTATCCATTCGCGCAAGTGCGGTTGGACAGCTTGCGACCGACAGGCGAAGGGCTCGAGGCGGCCTTGGTGATCCGGAAGGGAAGGTTCGTGAAGATCGATAGCGTGATAGTAAAGGGCTCTGCAAAGACAAGCCTTCGGTACCTGAATGCGCACATCGGTGTTAAGCCCGGTGACCTGTACAACGAACGCACGATCAACGGGGTTGAAAGCCGGATCCGCGAGCTGGCGTTCGTACAGCAGAAGCAACGGCCGTATGTGCAATTCACCAAGGAGCAAACCAAGCTGTACCTCTTCCTCGATGCCCGCAAGGCGAGTTCGGCCAATGGGATCATCGGATTGCAACCCGACGACCAAGGCAAAGTCACGTTAACCGGCGATGTGGACCTGCGATTGCGGAACGCATTACGGCGTGGCGAGGCCATTGAACTGAACTGGCGCAAACTCCAGGACAAAACCCAGGACCTGCGCCTACGCTTCAACCTGCCGTTCACGTTCAACACGCCGTTCGGCACCGATCTCTCGCTGAAGATCTTCCGCCGCGACACGACTTTCTTGGAAGTGAACGCGCGCGGGGCGATAGAATACTTGCTTCCGCTCGGCGATAAGTTGAGCGTTTTCGTGAACGACAAAAGCAGCAAAAGGCTCGGGCGCCTGAGCATCGCTGTTCCGGGCTTGGCCGACGTTGACCTACTGAGCTATGGCTTGGGCTTGCAGCGGGAACGGTTCAACTACAGGTACAACCCAAGAAGTGGTCACGCCGCTAGTCTGGATGGTAGCGTTGGGAACAAGCGCAGCAGCACGGCCATCGCTGGCGAAGCACAGACCGAAGGCACGGAGACAAAAACTCTGCAGGTTGAGATGAACGGGAATGTGATCTTTCACCTGCCGATCAAGCGGCGAAGCACATTGCGCATTGCCGGGCAAGGGGGCTGGATGGCGAATGAGGTTCTTTATAACAATGAGCTGTTCCGCGTGGGTGGGTTGAAAACCATGCGAGGCGTGGACGAGGCGTCCATCTTCTGTTCGGCATTCGCCATTGGCACGTTGGAGTACCGCTTCCTGTTCGAGGAGAACGGGAATTTCTTCGCGTTCGTTGATATGGGCTGGTGGGAAGACCAGAGCAAGGAAGAGCTCATATCCGACGATCCCGTGGGATTCGGCGTAGGTGCCAGTTTTGAAACCAAGGCTGGCATCTTCGGCATTACCTACGCTCTAGGTCAGCAGTTCAGCAATCCCATCGACCTGCGCGAAGGCAAGATCCACTTCGGCTTCTCCACGCTTTTCTGATCGCATGCGCACATTGTTGAGCCTCCTCATCGCGGCGATAGCGATCCCATCCTTGGCGCAGCAGACAGGAAAGAAGCAAGGCTTGGCCGATATGCTGTTGGAGTACTTCTCCGCTCGATTCCCCGACACCGTTCCTACCGAGCACCTGCTGTACGTGAGCGTACATCGCCAGCGTCTATACCACTTGCAGAGTGGGAGTATCAAGAAAGAATACCTTATCAGCACAAGCGCCAATGGGCTCGGCGCAACGTTCGGAAGCGAGCGAACACCGGAAGGGCTGCACCGCATTGCCGAAAAGATCGGGATGGGCGTACCACCGGGCGGCCTGTTACGAGAGAGGGTCTTCGCTGGCCAGTATGCCGACACCACACTTGGCCAAGACCAGATCACCGCGCGCATACTCTGGCTGGATGGTTTAGAGGTTGGCAACAACGTGGGGGGCACGCAGGATTCCTTCTCGCGGGCCATTTACATACACGGCACCCCCTTCGAAAGCGATCTAGGTCGCCCCGCCTCACACGGGTGCATCCGCATGGCCGATACTGACATCATGCAGCTCTTTGATGTTGTTCCCTTGGGCACCATGGTGATCATCTTGGACAACTGATCTGGCGCAAAGGCAACAGGCGTGGTGCCGGGGGCGAGCGCGTTACGAACGCGCTTGGGCTCGCGTTCTACCTTTAGCCCGCTGCCAATGGATACCACTGCTCTTGTATTCGTACTGCTGCTCGGCGTTGCCGCAGGCTGCGGTATTGCATATTGGCTATTGCGCGGCAAGTCGCAGGGATTGTTGGACCAATTGAGCACCACGTATGCACGCGACCTGGCCGACCGTGATGCACGGATACAGGAGCAACGAACGGAACTTCAGCACAAGGAATCCGAATTGCGCGGCACGTTGCAACAACTGGCCAGTGAGCAAGCAAAGGTTGAAGCGCGCGATGAAAAACTGAGTGAACAAACGGCTTCGCTGGAGCAATTGAACCAGCGCATGACCAACGAGTTCAAGCTGATCGCGAACGATCTTCTCAAGGAAAAAGGCAAGGAGTTGAATGATCAACAGAAGGAATCGCTCGAAGCGGTTCTGAACCCTTTGAAGGAACGCATCAAAGAGTTTCAGCAACAAGTGAAGGAGACATACGAGCGCGAAGGCAATGAACGCTTCGCTTTGAAAAAGGAGATCGCCGTTCTGGTGCAGAACAACCAGAAACTGAGTGAGGATGCCGTCAACCTCACGCGCGCCTTGAAGGGCGACGCGCAAGCCCAAGGCGCATGGGGCGAAATGATCCTGGAGAGCCTTCTGGAAAGCTCTGGCCTCGTAAAAGGCAGCGAATACGCTATGCAGGACAGCCACACACTTGCTGACGGCACACGCCAACGCACCGATGCCGTTGTGTACCTGCCAGAAAACAAAAGCATCGTCATCGACAGCAAGGTGTCACTTACCCACTACGAACAATTCACCGCACAGACCGACGACGCAGAGCGAGGCCGCATGCTGAAGGCGCACGTGGACAGCATGAGGACGCACGCCAAAAGTCTAGCGGCAAAAGAGTATGCAAAGCTCTACGGCTTGCAGACCATCGACTTCGTTCTGATGTTCGTGCCGGTCGAACCGGCTTTCCTTCTTGCACTGAAGGACTATCCAGAGATATTCCAAGAGGCATATGACCGTGGGGTGGTAATGGTGTCGCATTCAACCTTGATGGTGACCTTGAAAACCGTGGCCAGCATCTGGAAAAACGAACGTGTTGCGCAAAACCACCACGAGATCGCCGAACGCGCCGGTGCGCTCTACGACAAGTTTGTCGGTTTCACCGACGACATGATGAAGGTCGGCAACCAGATGAAAGCAGCCCAGGAAACCTACAAGGAGGCCATGGGGAAACTCAGCACCGGAAACGGCAACCTCGTTCGCAGGGTTGAGCAGTTGAAAGCACTGGGGGCGAAAACGAACAAGACCGTCGATCCCCGCCTCCTCGAGCGTTCCGTTGAGGAAGAGACCAACACAGGAGCATGATCGCCAGCGGCCGTTTCCTGAGCACCACGATCAAGGCGAGCCTGCTATTGACGCTGCTAACAGTCTTGCTTGCGCTCCCGGCCTGCCGCACCCCTCAGCGCGCAGTTGCAAAGGACAACTTCAGTTGGCTTTACGGTACCGAGGCGAACATGCTGCGGTTGGACGCACGCGTGTACAATGCCTCGGAGGAAAAGACCATCGTTTACTTCAAGCTGCGCACCGCCGACCTACTCTACAAGAGCGACGGCCAAGGAGGACCATACCGCAGCAGCCTGCGGATCACTTATGCCGCCTACGCCGATCGAAAGTGCACCCAACTCTTGGACAGCGCTGGCACCATGGTACGCGACCAAGCCGGCACACCGGGCGAGGACAAAGACCTCATCGGAAGCATGGAAATGCGGCGATCCTCGCAAGGGAATTTCCACTTGCTCGTCACGGCTCGCGACCTGAACCGGGAAACGAGCAGCAGCGTGCTCATACCGATGGACGTGGAAACGAAAGGGCACCGACAGGATTTCCTGCCCGAAGACGCGGCCACAAAGTTGCCTTGGTTCAGTGATCATCTTCCTGGACCCCATGCGGTACGCGTGCGCTGCGAACGCTACGCGGGGCGAACGTTGTTCGGCACACATCATTCACCACAGGATCGCCTTCCGGCACCCGTGTTCACCACGAGCTCCAGCGCAGCGGCCGATCCGCCGAGCGACAGTTCCTTCACTGTCCGGGTCGGGGCCGACGGCACATTCGCTCTCGACGCGCGCCGAAGTGGATTCTATCACATCCGCACGGATTCGGCATCGTCGACCGGATTCACGTTGTTCGTGCTGGCCGATACGTACCCATATGTGCGCACGGGCAAGGACATGTTGAGCCCGCTGCGGTACATCACCAGTATGCAGGAACACGACAAGATGAGGACCGCACCGGATGTGCGCAAAGCAGTTGAGCGTTTCTGGACCGACGCGAACGGCGGCAAGGACCGTGCGCGCGACGCCATCGCCACCTACTACGGTCGGGTTGAAAGCGCGAACAGGCATTTTACGGGAAGCACCGAAGGCTGGAAGAGCGATCGTGGACTAGTCCACATCATCTTCGGCACACCGAACAATATCCAGATCGGTGACTACGGCGAAACGTGGGTGTACGGCGAGGATGCGAACATGATGAGCCTCAGCTTCACCTTCACCAAACGACAAGGGCCGTACACGGACAACGACATGACGCTGGACAGGGACCCTGCCTTCAAGGGAGCTTGGTACCGCAACGTGGAAAGTTGGCGCAACGGACGTGTCCGGGGAAATTGATCCGCGGTACACACAAATACGGTCGGCCGAACATGAAAGAAGAACTAGTTGCTGGGATCCGCCCCGTTACCGAGGCACTCGCTGCCAATCGCAACATCGAGAAGCTGCTGGTAAGACGCGATAGCGGCCATGTAGCGCTCAAGGAGATCAAACAATTGGCCCTTGAACGCGAGATCCCGTGGCAGCCGGTACCGGTCGAGAAGCTCGACCGGATGACCCACACCGAACACCAAGGGGTGATCGCCCTTCTGAGCCCGGTGGAGGAGCAGAATTTGGACGAAGTGATCGCCCGTGCATACGAACGCGGGGAGACTCCCCTGATCGTGGCTTTAGATGGTGTAACTGATGTAAGGAACGTGGGGGCCGTGGCCAGAAGCGCTGAATGCTTTGGCGCCCACGGAGTGTTGGTACCCAAACAAGGCAGCGCCCGCTTAGGCAGCGATGCGGTGAAGAGCAGCGCGGGGGCTTTGATGCGTGTGCCCGTGTGTCGGGCAATGGACTTCGCCGGAGCGTTGAAGCGCGCTCAAGAACATGGTCTTCGGATCGTGGCGTGTACCGAGAAGGGGGTCGGCGAGGTGGATGCAGCCGACCTCAAAGGGCCACTGGTGCTGGTTATGGGTGCCGAGGATACGGGGGTCAGTGCACAAGTGCTGCGGATCGCCGAGGACCTTGTGAGAATTCCAATGATCGGCAACATCGGCTCCCTGAATGTGAGCGTAGCCAGCGGGATCGCCCTTTACGCCGTCCTCAAGCAACGAGGGGGCAAGGGCTGAGACGCACCGACCGGGCTTTCAACGGGCAATTCCTTGCCCTGGTCGATAACCTTTAGGGCATTGGTCCGGTAGAAGGGGCCGCTTCGGTGGGAAAACTCTGCCCACCCGAGCGGAACGGATGAACTACCTGAACCTGGACCAGTACCTGCTTCGAGCCCTTGTTTTCCTCTGTATCTGTATTGGTATCGGTGGCTTCAAAGCCACTGCCCAGCAAGCGGCACCCACCAGTATCACGCTGCACATTGATGGGCTTTCCACCGAAGAGCGTGACGCCTTGAACCAACAGTTGGTATCACGCGGCGATGCACGGATCGCCTTCGCCTGCGTACCGGCAGGGATCATCGTACTGGAGTCGATCAATGGCGCCCGCTCCGCGGATAGCCTGCGTTTGCGCGCTCTACCCGGACTGCTGACCAGCGTGGCCCCTCAACGCATCCAAGAACAAGCGGTTTCCCTGACAGAGGCAGAGCAACTCTGCGAGAATGTGCGCAATACGTTCTGAACCAATGACCCAGCGCTACACGTCTGCCCTGCACTGTCCTTCCATCGAGCGATACGTGCTCGCCCTCGCGGCGGCCTGCCTTATCGGAGGAACCGCACAAGCCCAACTCGCAGTTAACGCGCAGACGGATCTTCAACAGCTTGCACAATCCATAACCGGACCCGGGGTATTGATCAGCAACCCCGTGATCACATGCCATGCCCTTGGCTATGGCGAATTCACGTACAGCGGCGCGGCCATGTCGGTTTCCAATGGGGTGATCCTCACCAGCGGTCGCATTACCGATGCTCCCGGACCGAACAACAATGGCGGCTCGAACTGGTTCGCCCAGAACACATCCGGCGACCCCTTGCTCGATGCCGTTACGGGTCGTTCGACGCGTGATGCGTGCAAGTTCGAATTCGACATCATACCCGCAGGCGACAGTCTTCAGTTCGACTTCGTGTTCGGCTCGGAGGAGTACAACGAGTGGGTGGGCTCGCAATTCAATGATGTGTTCGGGTTCTTCATCAGTGGACCGGGCATCGTGGGTGATCCCGGTGCAGGCAGCGACAAGAACATCGCATTGATCCCCGGCACCAGTACAGCAGTTACGATCAACAACGTGAACAACGGTAGCAACAGCGCGTACTACTTCAACAATCCCGGCGGTGCTGATGTGCAGTACGATGGATACACCGTGGGCCTATCGGCGAAGACGGCAGTTACCGCGTGCAGCAGCTACCACTTGAAACTGGTTGTTGCCGATGCAACGGATCGCAAATTCGACTCAGGCGTGTTCATTGACCAAGTGCGCAGCAGCACCGTTACCATGAGCAGCTTCACACTGAACGGGGGCACAGACCTGATCGAAGGGTGCAATCCGGGGGTTGTGCGTTTTACGCGGACCCCTGTTACGCCTTTGCCCCTTGTGCTTCAGTACTACATACAAGGCACTGCGATCAACGGTACCGACTACGCTGCGATCGCTCCCGTCAACCCCCTCCTTCCGAAGTCGATCACGATCCCCGCGAACCAAGCGTTCGTGGACCGGGCCATCGATCCCCCAGCGGATATGATCAACGAACCCACGGAGACACTGAAATTCATTCTCGGCAACCCCGACTGCCCGGGTCAAACGCTCGACTCCTTAGTGTTCAACCTGCGGGACACGATGCTTGCAACTGTAACACCGTTGAGCGCGACCATTTGCCAAGGTGATTCCCAGCAGTTCACCATCTCAGGCGGCACCACGTTCTCCTGGTCCCCCGCCGCATCGCTTGACGATGCCAGCAGCCCCAGTCCTTGGGCTTCACCAACATCAACGACCATCTACACCATACAGATCAACGATGGTGTTTGTTCCCGCACTTACAACCGCCAATTGCGCGTGAGCGAACTAGCATTGAGCGCAGTGCTTACCAACCCCTTGTGCAACGGGAACAACAACGGTGCGATCAACTTGAGCACAAGCGGCGGATATGCTCCATACACATACTCATGGACCGGACCCGGCGGCTTCACGGCCAGCTCTCAGGACATCAGCGGCTTGGTCGCCGGCACGTACACCGTAACCGTTACCGATGCGGCCTGCATACGCACGCAGAGCTTCAACCTCATTGCACCCGGAACACTCACGGCGAGCCTCGCGCCTGCCATCCTTGCCTTCGGCCAGAACATCGCTTGTTTCGGTGGGAGCACGGGCAGCGTTGATGCCACGATCACCGGTGGCACCGGACCGTACACAACCACTTGGAGCGGGCCGGGCGGCTATACGAACAGCAGTGCCGATATCAACGGCCTAGCTGCTGGGGGCTACACGCTGAACGTGATCGATGCCAATGGTTGCGCTACCAGCGCAAGCACCACCCTTACACAGACCACCGAACTGGAGGCCACCATCAGCTCTACCACCAGCGTGATCTGCTTCGGTGATGGTCAAGGCAGTGCAAGCGCCGACGTTACCGGTGGTGTACCGCCCTACAACTACAGTTGGAACAGTGCGCCCTTGCAGACCGCTGCTACGGCCACAGCATTGCCCACGGGATCGTACACCGTTACCGTTACCGATGGCTACGGCTGCAGCACCAGTGCGATCGCCTCCATTGTTGGACCAACACAATCTCTGGCCGCCAACATTGCCGCGCAAACGAACGTGCTGTGCAACGGCGCGAGCACCGGAAGCGCTATCGTGAGCGCGTCGGGCGGCACTGCCCCATATAGCTATGGTTGGAACACCGCACCCGCACAGACCGGTTCCAACGCCACCAATTTGCCTGCGGGCACATGGACGTGCACCGTTACCGATGCCAACGGTTGCATCGCCACGCAGGCCGTCACCATTTCGCAACCGGCCAGCGCCATCAGTGCTTCACTCTTCGCACAGTCGAATGTGCTCTGCTTCGGCCACAACAGTGGCAGCGCGACGGCCAGTGCCAGCGGTGGCGTTGGTCCATACAGTTATAGCTGGAACACTATCCCAGTTCAAGCATCGGCCACGGCAACGGGTCTCGCGGCAGGCAGCTATACATGCACGGTCACCGATGTGAACGGTTGCTCGGCAACGGTTAACGCCACGATCAGCCAGCCTGCAGCGACGTTGAGCGCGAGCATTACTGCAAGCTCCAACGTGCTGTGCTTCGGCAACGCCACCGGCAGCGCAACGGTGAACGCGACGGGTGGAACCACCCTGTACAACTACAACTGGAACAGCGCCCCGGTGCAGACCGGCGCCATCCTGAGCAACGTGCCCGCAGGCAACTACACCTGCAGCATCACGGATGCAAACGGGTGCAGCACTTCGGCCAACATCACCATTACCCAACCGGCCGCCGCGCTGAGTGCTTCCATCAGTGCACAAACGAACGTGCTGTGCTTCGGCAACAGCACCGGTAGCGCAACGGTAACAGGTAACGGGGGCGCCGTTCCCTATGGCTACGCCTGGAACACCGTTCCTGTGCAAACGACCGCTGCGGCCAGCAACCTGCCTGCGGGAACGTACACCTGCACCATCACCGATGCGAATGGATGCAGCGTGGTGAGCAGCGTAACGATCACGCAACCTGCGGCGGCACTCGCCGCTTCCATCAGCGCACAGACCAACGTCTCTTGCTTCGGCAACAACACGGGCAGCGCAACGGTGAATGCGAACGGCGGAACAGGTGCATACAGCTATGCATGGAACACCATTCCTCCGCAGGGCACCGCAACGGCAACCAACCTGCCAGCGGGCACATGGACCTGCGCGATCACTGATGCCAATGGTTGCGGAACCTCGGCAAGCGTCACCATCTCGCAGCCTGCAAGCGGCCTTTCCGCATCCATCAGCGCGCAAACGAACGTGCTCTGCTTCGGTGATGCCACCGGTTCGGCGACGGCCTTG
>CADECG010000068.1:10671-19892 GCA_902825795.1 uncultured Bacteroidota bacterium | reverse complement strand
GATCAAAGTGGGGGGACTTGAGGTAAGGGCGGACAAAGAGGAGGCCGGTACAGGTGCCATCGAGAAGTCTTGGACCGGCACCGAAGTGAAACCAACAATGGGTGATGTCGTCATCACCTCAACTGCCGACAAACCTTCCTGGGGCGCGCTGCACTGGCAGTATTTCGAACAAATGGACAAGGTGACGCCACACGAAAGTCCGTTCAACATCAAGAAAGAAGTGATGCTCACGGAACAGACCGACGCTGGGCCGCGGTTGATCTTGCTGGACAAGTCGCGTGCGCTGAAGGCGGGAGACAAACTCACCATCCGCATCGAACTCCGTACTGACCGCTACGTCGACTATGTGCACATGAAAGACCTGCGCGCAGCAGGACTGGAACCTACCGAAGCGATCAGCGGGTACAAGTACCACGGCGGTCTTGGTTATTACCAGAGCATCCGCGATGCGAGCATGAACTTCTTCTTCGATCGTATTGCACCGGGCACGTATGTGTTCGAATACACGCTTCGTGTAACGCACGCCGGTGATTTCAGCAATGGCATCACCACCGCCATGTGCATGTACGCTCCGGAGTTCTCAAGTCACAGCAGTGGAACCCGGATAGAAATACTGAAGTAGCTCCCTTCCCTGCTGGGGAAGGGCCAAGGATGAGGCTATACTTTCGCGGCATGAAGTCCTCTATCCTTTGCATTGGGTCACTCCTGCTTTTCGCGGCCTGCGGCCAAGGAGGCGGCAGTTCTGCTGACGCCCAGCCAGCCGATAGCACGGCCACTGCGCCACCCATATCGGCCAACGTGCTCGACCTGTCGCAGTTCGATATGCCGCTGTTGGTGAACGTACCCGAGAAGGGTACAGCACCGCTTGCGGTCATGAATGAAGAAATGGGCCAGGTCGAAGTGCGTGCGGGCGATCACTTCGGGCTTGCCATCAAGGAAATGGAGCCGGACTTCGCACGGTTGAAAGCCGACCTTGAACGCGACATGCTGCTGAAGAACACCATCGTTCAGGAGGCGCCGGAGCTATTGCTCTATCGCAGCGAGTATCCGAATGAAGCCGGAGTGTTCATGCACTTCATGCAGGTGGTGAAGTTGGGTGCGCGCACCTTCGTGGTGGAAGACCTGCAGAACGGGCGCTTCAACGAAACCGACGCCAAGGAGATGGTTGCGGCGGTGATGCCCAAACCGGCTTCGTGATGCACAGGATGCGCATCGCCGTTGTTGCGGTCTTGAGTGTTGCATCATTGGTGCTGCGGGCCCAAGACACTATTGCGTGGCGAGACAGCCTTGATGCATATTGGGCCAGGCTGGATGCGGAATTCGCCGATAGCGCGCATTCGCCCCTGAAGCCAGAGGACCGGGCGGCGTTCAAACACTTGCACCGCTTTCCGAGCGACCACGGCTACTGCGTGGACGCAACCTTCACACCCGCGCAGCATGCCGAACCCTTCGCCATGAAGACAAGCACGGCAAGGCTGCCGCTGTACAAGGTGCATGGCACGCTCACCTTCGCCTTGAGCGGCCAGGAGTTTACGCTGCCGGTGTACGAGGATGCGGTTCCGAACCCCCTGTACCCCGGCCATCTCTTCCTGCCCTTTACCGACCTCACCAATGGGGAAGAAACCTATGGTGGCGGCAGATATCTGGACCTACAGGTCCCGCTTGCCGCAACGGTGATCATAGACTTCAATAAGGCCTACAACCCTTACTGTGCCTACAACGACCGGTACAGCTGCCCGATCCCACCCATTGAGAACCATGTCGATGCGGAAGTGAAGGCGGGCGTTCTCAAGTTCCACGACTGACCAGGACGAGTCCGCGCGACGAATGTTGATTTTCCCCCGACGGAAAGGCGCAAAGCCTTCGACCGAAACACTTGACAGCCCTTGCCAAGGGTGCTGGTGGCGATTAGATTTGGCACCCTCAAAAGGGAAATACTCATGGCAACACTGCTCCGCTCGGTTGTTTTCACAGCCCTCTTCGCGCCGGTTCTTTCAGCCGCCTTTGCGGGAACGGTCGTGGTCGAGGGCCATTACCAAGGCAAGAACCTGTTCGTGCAGAATCCCTTCAGCGAGGCCGGTGTTGGTTTCTGCGTTTACGAAGTGACGGTGAACGACCTGATCGCCACGGATGAGATCAACAGCAGTGCTTTTGAGATCGACCTCGGAGTCTACAACCTGAAACTCGGCGCCGCAGTTTCGGTGGAGGTGAAGCACAAGGATGGCTGCAGCCCCACCATACTGAACCCCGAGGTACTGCGTCCGAAGAGCACGTTCGATATCGTTAGTCAAAGCGTTAGCAATGATGGTACCTATAAGTGGGTGGCCACCAACGAGACGGGCGAGCTCATGTACGTTGTTGAACAAAAGCGCTGGAACAAGTGGGTGAAGTGTGGCGAAGTGATGGGCCTAGGCACCCCGGGCGAGCACAGCTATGAGTTCAAGGTTACGGCACACAGTGGCGAGAACACCTTCCGGGTAAAACAGGTGGACAGCTCGAAACGGCCACGGTATAGCGAGTCAGTGAAATTCACTGACTCGTCAATAGCTCCCGTAACGTTCACCCCGACCAAGCCGAGCAAGGAGATCGTTTTCAGCCGTGCCACGTTGTACGAGGTGTTCGACCAGTACGGCAACATCGTGAAACGCGGCTACGCAGATAAGGTGGACGTGAGCACGATGAAGAAGGACCTCTACTACCTGAACTACGATGTCAAGATGGGGGAGACCTTCATCAAGAAGTGATCACTATCAACTGAACGCTATTCCAAGACCCTGTCACCCAGCGCGTTGCGAAGGGGGCAGGGTCTTGTTCTTGCCGAACCACCATGATCCGCGTTGAGCACATCGGTATTGCTGTAAAGGACCTGGCCACGGCCGAAGAGACGTACGCGAAGTTGCTTGGTACGGAGAGCTACAAGCGGGAAGCCGTGGAACGGGAAGGCGTGATCACCTCCTTCTTCAAAGTAGGGCCGAACAAAGTTGAACTTCTCGAAAGCACTAAACCTGACGGACCAATAGCGAGGGCCATCGAGAAACGTGGCGAAGGGTTGCACCACATCGCATTCGAGGTCATTGACATCAGGAAAGAGATGGAACGATTGAAGGCCGAGGGCTTTCAGCTACTGAGCGAAGAACCCAAGACCGGCGCAGATAACAAGCTCGTTTGTTTCGTGCATCCGAAGAGCGCGAACGGTGTATTGATCGAGTTGACGCAGGAGATCAATAGCTGATCGGCTCAGTGCTGCGCCGGGTCGGTCGTTTGATCTACGGCTCCGCCCGTATCTCCCATGGATGTGCTTGCGATTTCTTCGGATGCGGGTTTCTCGGGTGCCATTGTAGCGAACGCGAATTGGCCTTCAGGAACGGCATAGAAACGCTTCTGGAAGAGGATCAGACAGGCCACGCCAATGGTTATTGAGGCGTCGGCGATATTGAAGATGGCGCTGAAGAAAGTGAACGAGCGCCCGCCGACGAACGGGAACCACTCAGGATAGCGGGCTTTTTCGACCAAGGGGAAGTAGAACATGTCCACCACCGAGCCATGCAGGAAACTCGCATAACCCGGATAGGACAACTGTGCCATGCCGATGTACCCATCTGGATTGGTTGGCGTGGTTCCCATGTCCCAAATAAGCCCATAGAACGCGCTATCGATGATGTTGCCCATGGCCCCAGCGAAGATCAGCGCCATACAGGCGATCAGGCCACGGTGCCGCTTTTGTGATACCAGTTTATGCAAGTACCACGCGATGCCGATGACAGCAACAATGCGGAAGAGAGTCAGCAGAAGCTTGCCCGTTTCACCCCCCCAAGAAAGCCCAAAGGCCATGCCCGGATTCTCGATGAACTGCAGCTTGCACCAATCCCCGATAAGCGGGATGACCTGGTGATAGGACATGTTCAGCTTCACCCAGAACTTCAGCCACTGGTCGGCGGTGAGCACCAACAGGATGATGATGATGGCGCGCTTCATTCCAAGTGGCAAGTAACGGGTTCGCAGGTCGCGAGAAGGTGCGCGGCCTTACGGATCGCCACGCGCTGCGCGGGCCTAGCTGCTCATCTGCTGCTTGGCCTCAATGCTCAACGTAGCATGGGGCACAAGGCGCAGGCGGTCCTTGCTGATCAATTTTCCGGTGACCCGGCAGATACCATAGGTCTTGTTGCGGATACGCAGCAAAGCATCTTCCAGATGCTTGATGAACTTCTCTTGGCGGCTGGCCAATTGAGCGGTTTCCTCGCGGCTCAACGTTTCGCTTCCATCCTCGATCATCTTGAACGAAGGGCTGGTGTCGTCGGTACCGTTGTTGTCGGTGTTGGCCAGGGTTTGCTTCAACAGGTCGTAATCCTTTCGGGCTTCGTCCAGTTTCTTGTTGATGATGCCCTTGAACTCTTCGAGCTCATCATCATTGTAGCGGGCGCGGTCGTCGATCTTCACGTTCTTGGCGATCTTGGCCATTGCGGGCCGTGGTGCGGGAAATGCGGGTCGTGAAACCTGCTTCACCACCGGGGGAGCGGATTTCAAGGTCTCTTCTTTACCACCGCGATTGCGGATACGCTTGCGGGGTGCAGGGGCCGGTTTTTCGACAGGGGGGGCAACAGCCTTGACCTCTTTTACGGGGATGGCTTTTGCGGCAATGGGTTTTGGTGCGGGCACGCTGGGTTTTTGGGTGGGTTTGGCAACGACCGCCTTAACGGCTTTGGTCGGTGTCACCTTCACGGACGCCTTCTTTGGCGCAGGTTTGGGCAGTGGTTTCTTTGGAGCGGCAGGCTTCGCTTTCGCAACAACTTTCTTGGCCGGAGCCTTCTTAACGGGGTTGGCCTTCTTTACTGGTTTCTTGGCAAGCACCTTCTTGGCCGGAGCGACCTTTTTCGCGGGCTTACCCTTGGCGGCTTTGGCGATAGGCTTCTTGGCAACCGCCTTCTTCACCGGCTTGGCTGCTTTCTTGGGTGTAGGTTTCTTGGCCATGACGAGTACCCCTTTTGAAATTGATCGGCGAATATAGACGGATCCCCGCGTCAGTTCGACGATCTGGAAAGGCTGAGCACGCAGGCTGAACGTTCATCCAGGGCCACGCCATGCACCGTCGAGCCGGTTTGCGGAAGGTCGGTCACCAGCAACTGATCAAGAGGAGTGATGGACAGCGTTTCCGCAAGGATGTGCGCGGCATGTGCGGACACGGCTTGCTCGAAGGCCACATCCCCGTTGCGCTGGATGTGAAGGTCGATGCGGTCGGTTACCGCGAAACCGCTCTCCTTGCGTAGGGTTTGGATGCGGCTGACCAGTTCGCGGGCAATACCCTCTTGCAGCAACGGTCCGCTCAGGGTGATATCCAGTGCAACGGTGTAGGGGCCATCGCTGGCTACGCTCAAGCCGGGCACGTTCTCGGTGGTGATCTCCACATCCTCCAATAGTAAGTCGACCTCTCCCCCGTCTACACGAAGGTTCAGTTTGCCTGAAGACTCCAGCATCGCAATCTCCGGTTGTTCAAGTTGCCCCACCGCATTTGCCACAGCCTTCATCTGCTTTCCAAGGCGGGCGCCCAGCTTTTTGAAGTCGGGCTTGATGCGCTTTGTGAACCCGCTTTTGGTTTCGTCCACGAACTCTAACGACTTGACATTCACTTCTGAGAGTATGAGTTCTCGGACCATCAGGAGACGTTGATGGTATAGTTCACCAAGCCGGACCGGGATGATCAACCGCTGAAGGGGTTGGCGCACTTTGATTTTTTCCTTCTTCCGAATGCCCAGTACGAGTGAGGTGATCCGTTGCGCGTACGCGGTGCTCCGTTCCAATTCTACATCGATGGCCGCTTCGTCGTGTGTGGGCCATTTGGTCAAGTGCACACTGCCACCTGACAGGTCCCGATACAGACGATCGCTGAAGAAGGGTGATATCGGCGCGCTCAACATCGACACGACCTCCAGGCAATGATGCAGCGTTCGGAAGGCGGCGTTCTTGTCCGCGCCCATCCCGCCTTTCCAGAAACGCCGACGGTTCAGGCGAACGTACCAGTTGCTTAGGTCTTCAACCACGAAGTCCTGAATGGCTCGCGCGGCGACGGTCGGCTCGTAATCCGCGAAGCTCGCGTCGGCCAGCTTCGTCACGCTGTTCAAGCGCGAGAGGATCCAACGATCAGATTCCGTCAATGCGACGTCGCCTTGGCCATCGAAGGCGTCGATGTTGGCGTAGAGCGCGAAGAAGTTGTACGTGTTGAAGAGCGCACGGAAAAATTTGCGTTGCACCTCGGTGATGCCCTCCGCATCGAACTTTAGGTTGTCCCACGGCGAGGCGTTGCTGATCATGTACCAGCGCACTGCGTCGGCACCGAACGCATCGAGTGTCTTGAAGGGATCCACCGCGTTGCCGAGGCGCTTGCTCATCTTCTGGCCCATCTTGTCGAGCACAAGGCCGTTGCTGACGACGGTATCGTAGGCCCTACTATCAAACACCAGGGTCGCGATTGCATGGAGCGTATAGAACCAGCCCCGAGTCTGATCAACGCCCTCTGCTATGAAATGTGCCGGGAAAGAGATCTTCGAGCCACCTGACAATGAGGACGGCGAGGCATACTGTTCCCATTTTCGTCCTGTGCCGTCGGTGAAGGGGGTCTTCTTGATGCGTTCTCGAGACTCGGCACTGAACGGATAGTGCCACTGCGCGTAAGGCATCGCACCGCTATCGAACCACACGTCGATCAGGTCGGTCTCGCGTTTCATCGGCTTGCCTCCCGGACTCACCAATACGATGTCGTCAACGAAAGGACGGTGCAAGTCGATTCCTTCATAGTTGGCGTCACTAAGGTCATCAGGATTGAAGGCCGAATACGGGTCGGTCTTCATCACGCCGGCCTTCACGGCACGCGCGATCTCTTCCTTCAGTTCTCGCAGCGAGCCGATGCATTTGGGCTCCTCGCTATCATCCTCGCTACGCCAGATCGGCAACGGGATGCCCCAATAGCGACTGCGCGACAAGTTCCAGTCCTGCAAGTTCTCCAGCCAATTGCCGAAGCGACCCGTGCCGGTGCTCTCGGGCTTCCATTTGATCTTCTTGTTGTTGTCAATCAACTCCTGTTTCTTGGCCGTCACTTTCACGAACCAACTATCGAGCGGATAGTAGAGGATCGGCTTGTCGGTGCGCCAGCAATGCGGGTAGTTGTGCTCGTACTTCTCCACCTTGAAGGCGCGGCCTTCGGTCTTCAGCTTGATGGCGATGCGCTCATCCACGCTGAGGTACTTGTCGCGCCCTTGCCTCTTCGCTTCAGCGGCTTGTTGTTCAGCACTGAGGTATTCGGCTTTTACATACTCGCCCGCGAACTCACCCATCTCCGGTATGTATCGCCCTTGTCGATCGACAATAGGAAGAATGGCCTTTTCGATGACTAGGCCTTCTCTTTCTGGCGCGAAGTCGTTCTGTTCAATGGTGAACTTGAGAGACGGCGATCCCTCTTCGGCAGACATTGCTGTCCGGTACATTCCCGGGATGCCATGTTGGTCAGCAACTCGCTTGTCATCTGCGCCAAACGTTGGACTCACATGAACGACCCCAGTACCATCCTCTGTGGTCACGAAATCGCCACCGATAACTCGAAACGAGTCGGGGTTATTCTCCGCGTACGTCTTTACGATAGGGAGATTGGGTAATAGCGGCTCGTAGCGCACACCCTCCAGTTGGTGCCCGTAGAAGGAAGGAAGTGCGTCCACGAAATCCTCGAAAGCCATGGCCTGAATTCTCTGCATTGAAGAGCCGAGCCACGGTACATGCAACGCGGCCAGTTCCGTGCGGAGCCCAACAAGAATTACAGGTTTGTCACCTGCGCCACTTAGGATTCGCTCTGGGGTGGACACAGCGATTCTCCCAAGCTCTACTTCGACGAAGGCCTCCACACCATTCATCTCCACAATACCATCGAACTGTCGGCCAGATGGCCCCAGAACATTGCTGCGTCCGTGGAGGCACTCTTCAATCACCCACTTTTCGAGGGGCTGTACTGCCCCCTCTGAGCCCTTTAGTCTAAGGGTCTCGACAAGACGGTTCTTCGCTACCACAACGGTCTGCGGTTCGTGCGTGTATGGATTGAAGGTCCTCACACACGCATACTCGAGGCTCGGTCCTACGGCGAGCGCGCAGTTGCTGGGTAACGTCCACGGCGTGGTTGTCCAGGCGAGGATGAAAACATCGCCGAGCGCATCCTTGAACAGGAATTCCGATGCGGGATCCTTGTTCACCTTGAACATGGCCACAACACTGGTGTCTTTCACCGGCTTGTAGGTGCCGGGCTGGTTGAGTTCGTGTGAAGAGAGGCCCGTTCCTGCGGCCGGTGAGTATGGCTGGATCGTGTAGCCCTTGTAAAGCAGTTGGTCGTCGTACAGCTTCTTCAGCAGGAACCAAACGCTCTCGATGTACTTGGTGTGGTATGTGACGTAGGGCTTCTCCAGGTCCAGCCAGAAGCCGATGCGGCGCGTCATGTCGTTCCACACATGGGTGTAGCGCATCACCGCCTTCTTGCACGCGGCGTTGTAGTCCTCGATGCTGATCTTCTTCCCGATGTCCTCCTTGGTGATACCGAGCTCCTTCTCCACACCGAGTTCAATGGGCAAGCCATGTGTATCCCAGCCGGCCTTGCGATCCACGCGGTGCCCTTTCTGGGTTTGATACCGGCAAAAAATGTCCTTGATGGCCCGCGCCATCACATGGTGGATACCGGGAAGGCCGTTGGCGCTGGGCGGGCCTTCATAGAACACGAAGGGTGACGCATCCTTGCGCAGTTCCAAGCTCTTACCGAAGGTGTCCTCCGCGTCCCAAATGGCCAGAATATCGGCCGCGACTTTCGGTAGATCGAGTTCGTCGTACTGTGGGAAACGCTTATCCATCGCGGGCTTGGCAAAAAGGTCGGCGAAGATAGCCGGGGTGCAGAAGCCGCTAAAGCCATGAATGGCATCGCGGACGGGACGCTTTTGATACTTGGACACGGGCGCCCATGGACGTCCAGCCCCACCATTCATCAAACCATTCACAACAAATCGTGCCTACTTTCATCCCACCAAAACCTTGTTGTCATGAAAAGAACCTTACTCCTTCTCACTTCAGCATCGCTGCTCACGGCGGCCTCAGCACAGAATGTGCTGATCACGGAGAACTTCGACGGTTACCCGGCCGGACAAGACATCACTACGCTCAATCCCACCTATTTCGGCGTTTGGCTGGGCGGGGATGGTCCG
>CADECG010000068.1:0-10661 GCA_902825795.1 uncultured Bacteroidota bacterium | reverse complement strand
CCGACCTCAACCACCTATGCCCACTCAGGGGCAAATAGCGTTGAGTTCATTGCCACCACTGCTGCAGGCGGACCGGGCGATGTGCTCCTCCTGCTCGGTGACCAGACCGTCGGTAGTTACGCCTTGTCGTGGTGGATGTATATCCCTACGGGCAAGGGCGGATATTTCAATATCCAGCATACGGAGGATGTTACCACACCGTCCTTTGCTGCGGAGGTCATCTTCGCGGATGGGGGCACCATCGGCGGGATGGCGAACAACGTTGCCATCGCCGGCACGTACGCTCAGGACACTTGGTTCCAAGTCAACCTGTTCATTGATCTGGACAATGTGACCGCATCGTTCCTCATCGACCTGACGCCAATAGCAACGTGGCCGTTCAACACCGAAACGGATGGCGCTGTTGGGCCGAACCAATTGGGTGCCATCGACTTCTACTCTTATGGCGGCGGTGCGCCAACGCTTGGGGAGTTCTATATCGACGATGTTTCCTACCTACACCTGTCGACGATCGGGGTGCAGGAGAACGCTCGCGTGGCATCGTTCAGTGTTTATCCTGTTCCCTCCAGCAACACACTTACGATCGCCAACAATGGCTCCAGCGAGGCGGCACAGTGGCGCCTGCTCGACATGAGCGGCCGTGAGGTGATGACCTCCACCAACAGGGTGTTGCCCGGCGGCCAAGTTGTGGCTGACATCTCCGGCTTAGCCACAGGCACTTACACCATGGAACTGACCCATGGCGGCATGCGCGAACGGCACGCCGTGGTGCGGAACTAAGGTCTCCTCTTTCATCATGAACCCCCTCAGCCATTGGCTGAGGGGGTTCTGTGTTCTCTAGTGGTTGATGGCCCGGTGCATAACTGCTGGCCGTCCAAGCGACAGGCACTTCGTTGCCGCCGATCTTTGTTAACGTGGCAATAAGCCGGGTTCTGTGCGGTTCGATCTTTGGTGACGAAAAGAAAGCACCCCTCGAGAGCATTCGAATAGAGAAGGCGATCGGAGGGGCGAGGAACAGAAGCGACGGAACGTTCTTGCTTTTAGCGGATAGTACACGGGGAGGGCCGGTTGCAGGATTCAGGGACCTGCAAGGATCATCGTCTCATAGGGTTAGGTAAGCCGTGCCCTCCCCTCCATCCGCTTTCAACTTCTTCATTTTGCGGTTCAACGTTTTGCAGTTCTGCCGTTAGCCCTAGTTCCCGGCCTTCTCCCCGAACGCCGCAACCATTCGGCGGTTGCTACTTGCGAACGCACCTGATCGGCGCCGCGCGCACGTTTGCGATAAGGATTCGTCTGGGCCTCGTCGATCACACGGGCTTTCACATTGTCGCTCCATTGAAGTTCAAGGAGGTCGCCCATTTCTTTTTGCAATGCTGGATCAATGAGGGGAAAGGCGGCTTCGATGCGACGATCCATATTGCGCTCCATCAAGTCGGCGCTGGACAAATACATCAGCGGGTTGCCGCCATTGTGGAACACATAGGCACGGGTGTGCTCAAGGAACCGATCCACAATGCTGATGGCTGTGATGTTCTCGCTCAGTCCGGGCACTCCCGGCACCAAGCAGCAAATGCCGCGCACAATGAGGCGGATGTTCACACCAGCGCGACTGGCGTGGTACAACTTGCTGATCAGCGACTTGTCCTCGAGGCTGTTCAGTTTCAGGAGAATGGACGCCTGCTGACCCCGACGTGCGCGGATCGCTTCCGCATCTATCAATGCTTCTATGGCAGGCCTCAGCCGGTCGGGTGCCAGCAACAAGTGCCGGGGTTTGATCGCGACTTTTCGATCGGCAAGGTGTCGGAATACGGCGGCCACATCATTGGTGATGCCCGGGTGCGTGGTAAGCAGTGCACTGTCGGCGTAGATGCGCGCTGTGCGCTCGTTGAAATTGCCGGTGCCCAAATAAGCGTATCGTTTCCGCGCGCCTTGCTCGCGCCGCTCGATGAGCAGGAGTTTACAGTGCACCTTCAAGTGCTCATAGCTGTATAGCACCGATGCTCCGGCGGCTTCAAGTGTTTCGCCCCAATACAGATTGCTGCGCTCATCGAAGCGCGCCTGCACTTCAACGAACGCGGTTACCTTCTTACCACGTCTCAGTGCTTCAAGCAAAGCGTTGCACACCTCGCTCTCCTTGGCTACCCGATAGAGCGTGATGAAAATGCGGGTTACGGCCGGGTCGCGTGCTGCCCGATGCAGCCAATCGGTGATCGCACCGAAATCGTGGTAGGGGAAGTGAAGAAGAAGGTCGGCCTTTCGAACCGCTGGAAAGAGGTTCGGGCTCTTGCTCAGGGCCGGGTGCTTCACCGCCCGGAGCGCATCATCCTTCAGGTTTCGCCGCCCCACGGAGGGCATACCCAGCAAGTCGCTGAAATGGTGGTAGCGTCCGCCAGGTACGAGGTCGGCGCGCTTCAGCTTCAGGGTGGTGGAAAGCGCGCGCACCATACCCGTTGGCATCTCGTTGTCGTAGAGGAACCGGGCCGGCACCCCCGTGCTCCGTTTCTTCAGGCTCCGGCGCACCTTATCCACCACCGAGTCAGCGAACTCTTCATCCAGATAGAGGTCGGCATCCCGCGACAGTTTGATGCTGTGACAGGACAACACATGCTGGCCCGTGAACACATGATGAAGGTTCATGCGGATCACGTCGTCGAGGAACATCAAATGTGTTCGACCGCGACCGGCCGGTACTTCCAAGAAGCGCCCGAGCTGGTCGCTCGGCACGTTCACCAGCACCATGCGGTCCTTGCCCCCGTGCTTGATCCGGCAGGCCATGTACAGCTTTCGATCTTCGATGAACTGGGCGTTGACGGAACGTATCGCTGCAGTATGGATGAGCGGGGCGACATGCGTTAGGAACCAGCGCTCCACGAAAGCATACTGAGCCTTGGTGAGCGTATCTTCTTCGAGGAACCGTATCCCTGCACGGGCCAGCGCCGGCAACAACGTGCGCCTCCACAGCAATCCGAAACGACGCTGTTGGGCCAATGCTTTGCGGTTGATGCGCTCAACCCGTTTCGCGGCGGGGGCCTCCAAGGCGCTGCGGTCGCCCTTCTTCAACTTCGAAAGGCTGCGCAAGCCGGCCACACGCACGCGGTAGAACTCGTCAAGATTGCTACTGAAGATCCCGAGGAACTTCACACGCTCCAACAACGGCACGCGCGGATCCTGGGCCTCTTGGAGCACCCGCTCGTTGAAGGCCAGCCAACTGATATCGCGGTCAACGAACCGTTCCACTACACGGCCGATCACCGGGGCGGTATCCGGTGCGATCAACCGCTGCTTGAGATCCTTCAGATTGACCGTCTTCTGAGGGCCATAGCGCTTGATCGCATAGGCCGTGTGGAATCGGTGGTTCTGCAGATAGGCGATGTTCGTTTTCAGCCAAGCCTTGGCGCCTTGGTGCTTCAGTTGCAGGTGTGAAAGTTCATCGCGTAATCGCTCGCTCTTCTCCAGAAAATCGGGTTGTCCGGCCTTGGATTGATCCGCATCGCGGAGCACCTGTTGCAGCAATCCCCTGGGCTCCGCAGCCGCACGGGTTGCCATGATCAATGCACGCACGCGCAATTGATCGGACGTGGACACACTGTATTTTTTGAGAAAGGCAAGCGCAAGACGCGCACTTTCTTTTTCATGCCCCTTTCGCCTCAGGGCATAACCCGCATCGTGGAACAGCCCTGCCACTTCGAGCAGCAACAACTCGTGGCGACCTACCCCGCTGGCACGACCAATGGCAAGCGCGGTGCGCGTTACGGAGAGCGTATGGTCCAGATCGTGGAAGACCAGATAGGAGGGCATCCGCTCAGCGAACCAACGGCGCACATGAAGTCGTGCCTTCTGGACCAATGCCTCGTTCACCATACCGGTCGCCTAATGTATCGGGCACGTGTAAAGTGATCGGCCAACGAGCTGGGCAGCCCCGGATATATTTGGCCGTACCGAGGGAATGCAGATCAATACGGCCCATACGCTGTACGAGGCCTTCGGGAACGATCGATGTGCATTTGTCCATGCCGGTCGTTTCCGTGACGAACACACCGCCGACCTGATCGCCCTGAGCGAAGCGGCGGCCGAGCTGACCAAGGCCGCGCGCGATGTCCGGAACCGGCTGGCGTTCATCATGGTGGAAGCATACCAGAACGTTATCCGGCATGGGGTTCCGATCGAAAGCACGGCCGCCGATCGCTCGTTCATGCTGATGCGCGGCGGCGATGAGGGCTTCACAGTAGCCACCACGAATGTCATGCGCAATGAGGACGGTGCGCGCGTGATGCGGATCATGGGCGACTTGCACGGCCGCAGCAAGGGACAGTTGAAGGAGCTTTTTCTGGAGCGGCTGCAAGGCAACAAGGTGAGTGAGCGGGGAGGAGCGGGCCTGGGTCTGATCGAAATGGCGCGGCGTAGCGGGCGCGACCTGATGCATAGTGTGGTGCGGCAGGACGAGCTTTCCAGCTTGTTCAATCTGCAAGTGAGCATACTTCCGACCGGCGCTGTGGGCGTGCGCGAAATGGAGGAGGCCACCGATGGGTTGCAGCGCAATGTTCTTGATCAGGAAGTGGTGCTTGCCTACAAGGGCCTCCTATTGCCGACCATTGTGCAGGCCTTAGTGCGCATGGTGGAAAAGGGTGTGGATGATCGGCCTGAAAAGGCCAGTGCACTTTCCCGAGCGCTGCTAACGGCCAGTGAACTGATCCACGAGGTACGCGGTCCCGAAGAGGAAAAGTGCATCGTGGTGATCGCGTCGAACGGAACGGATGACCAGCTCGCGATCGGATTGCTCATGGAAACCGATCGGGCACAGGAGCTATCCGCCGCAGTGGACCGTAAGGTCGCCATGAGCCCCATGGAGCGGTCCCGCAAATACAGGGAGGGGTTGCTGGCCAAGGCCAACGGCCAACCAGCTCCGGGCCTAGGCCTGTTGGACCTGCTTCGTTGCGGTGGTGGCGCCTTGCAGCGCGCCGAGCAGAAGGGGGCCCACGGTACTTTCGTTACGCTCATGATCCGTGTTTGACCAAGGCTGCCCGTTGATCACAGCACGCCGGTGTGCGGAAGGGCATCGCCACTGTTCGGGGCTGTTGTTGGATCGCCTTTCTTAGCGGCGCCGAAAACACCCCGATGGATTCCCCGCAGGACTACATACCGATAGCGATCCAAACGATCATCGCATTGGGCTTCGTGGGCGCTGGGCTCGGCGCCGCGGCTTGGCTCGGGCCCAAACGCGCGGGCAAGGTGAAGGATGAGAATTTCGAGTGTGGCATCGAGCAATATGGGAATGCGCGCTCGCCGTTCAGTGTGAAGTACTTCCTCATCGCCATCCTCTTCGTGCTTTTCGATGTGGAAGTGATCTTTCTGTATCCGTGGGCGGTGAATTTCAAGACGCTCGGGTTGCCTGGACTGGTCGAGATGTTCCTGTTCATTGGCTTCGTGCTGGCGGGTTTCTATTACGTGATCAAGAAGGGCGCACTGAAATGGGACTCATAAAAGATCCGCAAGGCCGCGAGTTTTCCCGGCCCGACAACCAGCTTGCGACCCGCCCGGAGCTGGGCAAGCCCACTATTGTGCGCGCACCGGATGGGCATGAGGGCGCTGGCTTCTTCGCCACGAAACTTTCCGATGCCGTGGGGCTGGCCCGGCAGAACAGCCTTTGGCCATTGCCTTTCGCCACCAGCTGTTGCGGTATCGAGTTCATGGCCACCATGGCCAGCAACTACGATGTCGCGCGCTTCGGCATGGAACGCCTCAGTTTCAGTCCGCGCCAAAGCGACCTGTTGATGGTAATGGGCACCATTGCAAAGAAGATGGCTCCTGTGCTGCGCGATGTGTACACCCAAATGGCCGAGCCCAAGTGGGTGCTGAGCATGGGTGCCTGCGCCAGCAGCGGTGGCATCTTTGATACGTACAGCGTGCTGCAGGGCATCGATCGCATCATTCCCGTCGATGTGTACATCCCCGGCTGCCCACCGCGTCCGGAACAGGTGATCGACGGTATACTGAAGATCCAAGCGCTTGTTGGAGAGGAGAGCCTGCGCCGCCGCTACAGCAAGGAATACGAGCACCTGCTCAAGACCTATAAGATCGACTGACGCGTGCCCGCCTTCGTTGTAAAAGCCGATCGTGATCAGCTGGTGATCGACCAGCTCACCGCCGCGTTCGGTGCCGACATCCTATCGCATGAGCGCATTGCCGACATGTTGGTGATCAACACCACCAAGAATGTCCTTCACCAAGTAGCGCAGCACTGCAAAGAGCAGCTCGACTTCAATTTCCTTACGACAATGTGTGGCATGCACTACTCGGAGCGCGATACGCTCGGACTGGTGATGCACTTGCAAAGCATGCGCAAGGGCCACCGCATCCGACTGAAAGCCGAAGTGCCGCTCAAGGAACCCGTCTTCCCGACGTTCACTGATCTGTGGGATACGGCGAATTGGATGGAGCGCGAAGCGTGGGATTTCTTCGGTATCCAATTCAGCGGGCACCCGAATTTGAAACGCATCCTCAACATGGAAGACTTCCCGGCCTTCCCATTGCGCAAGGATTACCCGCTGGAGGATCCCACACGCGAAGACAAGGACGATAGCATGTTCGGCCGATGAGTAAAGCGATCGTCAAACCCGATTACTGGCAGCACGATATGGTGCAAAGTGGCGAGCACAAGGAGCTCACCACACTGAACCTTGGCCCCACACACCCCGCTACACACGGCATTTTCCAGAACGTGCTCACCCTCGACGGTGAGGTGATCCAGAGTGCGGAGCAGACCATCGGCTACATCCACCGCGCGTTCGAGAAGTTGGCCGAGCGTCGTCCGTTCTACCAGATCGCCCCGCTCACGGACCGCATGAACTACTGCAGTGCCCCCATCAACAACATGGGTTGGCACATGACGGTGGAAAAACTCTGCGGCATCGAAACGCCGAAGCGGGTTGACTACCTGCGCATCATTGTGATGGAGCTGGCGCGCATTGCGGATCACGTGATCTGCAACAGCGTGATCGGCGTGGACACCGGCGCGTTGACCGGCTTCACGTACATCTTCCAGCAGCGCGAAGCCATCTACGAGATCTTCGAGGAGATCTGCGGCGCGCGCCTCACCACCAACATGGGCCGCATCGGTGGCTTCGAGCGCAACTTCAACGAAGCCGCTTGGGCCAAACTGCGCCAGTTCATCAAGGTGTTCCCCGGCAAGTTGCAGGAGTTCGAGAACCTGCTGGTGCGCAACCGCATCTTCATGGACCGCACCATCAACTGCGGGCCGTTCAGCGCGGAGCGTGCGCTATCGTACGGCTTCACCGGACCCAACCTGCGCGCGTGTGGTGTTGACTACGATGTGCGCGTGGCCGATCCGTACTGCTCGTACAACGACCTCGACTTCATCATTCCCGTTGGCGAAAGCGGCGACACATACGATCGTTTCATGGTGCGTAGCCAAGAGATGAAAGAGAGCCTGAGCATGATCCGCCAGTGCGTGGAGAAACTGGACAAGATGCCGGACAAGAAGACGTTCAGCGCGGACGTGCCGGAGTGGGTGCTTCCGCCGAAAGAAGAAGTGTACAACGAGATGGAAGCGCTGATCTACCACTTCAAAATGGTGATGGGCGAAAGCAACGTGCCCGTTGGCGAAGTGTACCACTGCGTGGAAGGCGCCAATGGCGAACTCGGCTTCTACTTGGTGAGCGACGGTGGCCGTACGCCTGCGCGGCTGCACTTCCGCCGACCGTGCTTCATCTATTACCAAGCCTATCCGGAGATGATCAAGGGAAGCATGCTGAGCGATGCGATCCTCACCATGAGCAGCATGAACGTAATTGCGGGCGAACTCGACGCGTGATGGGAGCCACAGTAAAAGCCGTTACCGTACGCGAAGGCACCCCACCGTTCGCCTTCAGCGAAGCCGCGCTGGCCGAGTGCCGCACGATCATAGCACGGTACCCGGAAGGAAAAAGCAAGAGCGCGTTGCTGCCCATCCTGCACATTGCGCAGAGCGAGAACAATGGCTGGCTGAGCGTGAACGCCATGGACGCCGTGGCGCAAGTGCTGGGTATCCAGCACATCGAGGTGTACGAGGTGGCATCGTTCTATTCGATGTTCAATCTGCATCCTGTTGGCACGTATCACTTGGAAGTGTGCCGCACCTCGCCGTGCATGTTGCGCGGGGCGGATGATCTGATCACGCACTTGGAAAAGCGCCTCAACATCCACGTTGGCGAGACCACCAAGGACGGCCTATTCACGCTGAAAGCCGTGGAATGTCTCGGTGCATGCGGCTATGCGCCGATGCTGCAATGCGGTGCCAAATTCCACGAGCACCTGACGCCGGAGAAAGCCGATGCGCTGATCGAGCAGATGCGCGCCGAGAACAAACGCCAGAACTATACCGACCGATGAAGGGCGAGCACCCGCATAGCCGGACGCACGGCCACGAGCTTCGAGCCTCGGGCCTCGAGCTGACCAGCTCAAGGCTCGCAGCTCAGGGCTCGCAGCCAGCCAATGCTTGGATGGGTTGCGGGGTTGGGTTACTCACACCGATATCCTAATGGCCCGCAAACTTCTGCTCGAACACATCGACAAGCCCGGCATCCGTGGACTTGAGGGTTACCGCGCGAACGGTGGTTACCGCAGCGTGGAGAAGGCGCTGAAGACCATGAGCCCCGAGGCCGTGCTGGAGGAGGTGAAGAAGAGCGGATTGCGCGGTCGCGGTGGTGCGGGTTTTCCCACGGGCATGAAGTGGAGCTTCTTGGCGAAGCCTCCCGGCGTGCCCCGCCACTTGGTTTGCAACGCCGACGAGAGCGAACCCGGCACCTTCAAGGACCGCTACCTCATGGAGTTCATTCCGCACCTGTTGGTGGAAGGGATGATCACCAGCAGTTTCGCGCTGGGCGCCAACCTCAGTTACATCTACATCCGCGGCGAGTACTTCTACGTTGCACGGATCCTGGAGCAAGCGATCGCCGAAGCGTATGCCGCTGGCTGGCTCGGCAAGAACATCCTTGGCAGCGGTTACGATCTGGACCTGCACGTACACATCGGCGCGGGCGCCTATATCTGCGGCGAGGAAACAGCACTACTGGAAAGTCTGGAAGGCAAACGGGGCAATCCGCGCATCAAGCCACCCTTCCCCGCGGTGAAAGGGTTGTGGGACCGCCCAACGGTGGTGAACAACGTGGAGACACTTGCGGCCGTGGTGCCCATTGTGAACGAAGGCGGCGAGGAATACGCCAAGCTCGGCATCGGCAAGAGCACCGGTACCAAGCTGATCAGCGCAGGTGGGCACATCAACAAGCCCGGCGTGTATGAGATCGACCTCAGTCTACCGGCCGAAGAGTTCCTGATGAGCGATGAGTACTGCGGCGGCATCAGCGGCGGTCGTCCGTTGAAAGCAGTGGTGCCCGGCGGTAGCAGCGTGCCCATCATCCCCGGCGAACTCTTCCTGAAGACCGCGAAAGGAGAGCCGCGCCTGATGAGCTACGAGAGCTTGAGCGACGGTGGCTTCGCTACCGGCAGCATGCTGGGTAGCGGTGGCTTCTATGCGTACAACGACACTGCGTGCATTGTGCGCAGCACGTGGAACCACACCCGCTTCTACCACCACGAAAGCTGCGGCCAATGCAGTCCGTGCCGCGAGGGCACCGGCTGGATGGAGAAGGTGCTGCACCGCATAGAACATGGTGCAGGTCACATGGAGGACATCGACCTGCTGTGGGACATCCAGCGGAAGATCGAAGGCAACACGATCTGCCCATTGGGCGATGCCGCTGCATGGCCAGTGGCTTCGGCCATCCGCCACTTCCGCGACGAGTTCGAGTTCCACGTGAAGTACCCGACGAAAGTCAAGGACCCGAACCACTTCGCTAAGGAGCCGTTCCGGAAGGAGGTGAAGATGTACGCGTAGAAGCCGTGCGTTAGGCGCAGGCCGACGAGCAGTTACTTTAGCAACATTATGCCAGCAAAAAAGCCCAAGGTGGCTGCGTCCGTGAAGACCACGGCCCGGCTTGCCCGGACGCGGAAGCCTGCTGCGCCGCGCGCAAAGCCCAAGCGTCGTGAACGCAAGGTGCTGGACGACCGCTCCTTGTTCGGTGCATTACCCGGCATGGGCAAGTGGGCGTTGCCGTTGTTGAGGGCGATGCGCGATGAGTGAGAGGGCGTTGGTGGCGGACACCAGTGCGCTCATCCACTTCATGGAGGGCTATCCGCCAGCGGAGAAGCTGCTGCTCGGTGCAGAGGTGCACATATCGGTGGTAACGGAGATCGAACTCCTTACCATGAGCGCTATCAAGCGGACCTCGGCGGAGGTGATCGAGCGCACGCTGGCGCAATGTTCCATCTGGGATGTTGGGCCCGCCATCAAAGACCATTGCATTCGGCTTCGCAGTGCGCACCGCCTGAAACTCGCGGACGCGCTGATCGCAGCTACCGCAGCCAGCCTCAGCCTGCCATTGGCCACATCGGACAAGGGCTTTGCGCGCCTCAAGGATGATTTGGTGATCAAGTGGTTGTGATCTCCTTCACGCTTGCAAACTAAGTTCCCGGGGGAAGGACCCGAACCACTTCGCCAAGGAGCCGTTCCGGAAGGAGGTGAAGATGTACGCGTAGTTCTTCCTCCATCTTTCCAACAACCGCTTGCCACCTGCTCGCAGCGGGGTACTTTGGTCGTTCGTTCC
>CADECG010000067.1 GCA_902825795.1 uncultured Bacteroidota bacterium | reverse complement strand
TCCAAACTATTGCGACGCTCCGGTGGGAGTTTACCACGCACCTCGTTCATGTACTCGCGGTCGGCGCTGAGGTCCCAACCTGTAAGCGCATAGAGTTCGTCCATCTCGCGCACACGGCGGTAATAGAGTTGCTCCAGGTAATTCTGCCCGGCTTCACAAGTAAGGTCGCCTTGAGCAGGGTGTGTAAGGATGTAGCGCGCTTGGAAGTGCTCCGTGTTCGGCGTCACTTGGAACATGAGGTCCTGTGGGAATTTGTCCCGACCATAGCGCACATGCAGCCGGGTGAAGAACACCGAATTGCCGTTGGCTCCGTTCGCGCCTCCGATCCAATTCACACCTGCATCAACGAATTCCCTGTCCACCGGAGGTGGACCAACACATGGGTCGCATTTCATGCCACCCCAACTCGGAGTCACGTTCCAAGCGTATTCAAGGAACACGGCATTGCGTCCTTCGCGCTTCCATGTGCGGGCGAAAAGATCCTTGTACATCGGACCGAACTTTTGCTGCGCAAAAAGCGGGATGTTGCGGTCGGTCGGGACTTTAACCGTGCGGTAGTTCACGCACTCCACGCGCCCTGTGCGTGTGAAGGCATAGACGATCATATCCTGCTGGCCTTGGCTGTTGGCCATGCCCAAGCGGATCGGAAGCATGAACTTCTCGTGGGTGAAACTGATCTGTAAGGGCCGTAGGTACTCGCCCTTCGTTTGCGGCTGGTCCAGATCCACTTTCACGACGAAGAACTTGAGGTTGCTCTTGATGTACGGATCAAGCACCTCGTGCGCAGTTGCCGGGATCTTATAGCCGTTCGCGATCAGCCAATCCTTCAGCCCCATGCTCTCCTTTGCGCTCAGCAACAGGATGTCATACTCGCCGACGGTATACTGCGCTTCGATCGTCACACCATAGTCCTTCTCCCGCTCCGCCTTATCCTTGAACGAGGCGTTGGCCAATGTTCGCACGGACCGATCGAGGCTCATTTCCACATTGGCGTACTTCCACTCCATACAAGGATTCTGGTCCCAATATTCCACCAAGCGCGGGCTGCTATAACCATCGAGCTTCTGGAAGATGCTCCTGTCCACCACCCTGATATCGCTCTCCTGTAACACCACGGGCACAGGCACCACCATGGCGAAATCGCGCACGCTGCCCTTGAAGTCGTTGCTCATGGTGATCACCGTTCGTAACCCGTCGCGCACCAGGATCACTTCGCTTCGGTCGTTGAAAAGCGTCGCATCGGCCTTGGCCACATAGAAGCCACAGAAAGCCTGCGCGTTTTGTGCAATGGCAAAGGCCAATGCTATGAGGATGGCATTCGGTTTCATGTTCTTGTGGTTGTTGATGTCCTGATGGTTGTTGTTCCTTGACCGACCCAACGGAAGCGATCTCCTTTCCAGATGAGGTCTACAAGCGGTGTTGACGCACTGATGAAGAAGAGCGCCCATACCGGCGCAGCGTTCACGAAGAACTTCCAGCCCAACAGGAAGGCGAGCACTGCCACGGCAATGCTCCAGCCGATACGGGCCTGTGGTGCACTGGGCGTGGTCACCGGATCGGTGATCATGAAGAACGTGAACAGCAACAACGATCCGTTGGTGAGTTGATGGAGCCACACATCGATGTCCCAACCCAGATAGAGCACGTTCCGCGCGAAGTGCAAAGCGGCGAAGGCGACCAGGAAGGCGATACTGGTATCAATACGGCCGACGCGCAGCACCACCATAAGACCGGCAGCACCCACGAGGAACACCAATGCCGCACCGCTACCCCACTGGCCGGGGCTCACCCAGGCATCCCCGGTGAGAAGCATGGCAGCAACGATCCCGATGTTCGCCGGATTGAAGATGTGCTTGCCCTTCACGCGCAGCACGAACTTGCTGGCAATGGCAACAAAGGCGCCTAGCACTAGCGTTATTCCACCACCGCTCTTGAACAGCAAGCACAGACCAAGGGTGGTAATAGCCGCGCTCTTCAGCGTTCGCCATTCCAAACCGCGCAGGGAAATGAAAGCTGCCTGTGTCCCAAAACAGGTTGCGGCAATGATCGCATAGCGCGAAGCCTCCGCGTCCCACTGCAGTTGGAGGATGCCGTAACACAAAAAGCACGAGAGGAAGATGATCTGGAAGTGGCGGCCATCGCTGAGGAACCATTTCCATGTGCGATCCAGTGCGTTCGACAAAGACATCGTGGAGCGTTTGTAGTCACCCGTACACGCTCGGTGGAAGTCGGTTCGATCTTCAACGAAAAAGGAACCCCGCACTGCGAACAACCGTTGCAACGGCCATGAAAAACCAGGAAGAGGGAGAGAACATGGTGCACGCCGTGCGCCATGTGGTCTTGATCGACGATGAGGACGATTGCAACTTCGTCAGCACGCTGGTGCTGAAAAAGGCCGGCTTTGCCGGCCGTATCACAAGCATTACATCGGGCACCGAGGCCATTCAATGGTTACGATCGTTGGCGGCGGATCAGTTGCCGGACCTGGTATTCGTGGACATTAATATGCCTGGGATGAGCGGTTTCGACCTGTTAGCGGCCTGTGAGCGGGAGGGCATCTTCCCGAACGGCCATTCCAGCGTGATCGTATTCAGCAGCAGCATTCTGCCCATGGATATAGAACGCGCCCATTCCTTCGCATTCGTTTCCGGCTATGCCGAGAAGGCACTCGATGGAGACCGGTTCAACGACTATTGCGCGGAGCACATCCGCAGAAAGGCAGCCTAACTTCACCCGCCCCACGACACACCTCACCAATGAAAAAGGTCCTGATCGTAGAAGATGAAAGCATCATCTCATTCGGCTATCGCCTGCAACTGGAACGCATGGGATTCGAAGTGATGGGCACGGCGCGCAGCAGTCAGGAGGCCGAGGAAGCGATCGCCGCCGAACGGCCGGACCTGATCATCATGGATGTCTATTTGAAGGGCGATAAGAACGGTTTCGAACTAGCGAAGGAGATCCACGCGAGCAACCCGATACCCATTCTGTTCCTCACAGCCAGTACAAAACCCGAGATGATCGAAGCCATTGCGGGGTTGAAGGGTTGCCACTATTTGAGCAAGCCCATCGACAGTGACAAGATGGACGACGTGCTTCAGCGGTTCGTACGTGCCGATGGCTTCTGAACGGGATCCCTCGAACCCCGGTGTTGGACCGGTGACCGCCTCGCAGGCCGAGTACCTGCACATCTTTTCACACGACCTGAAGAACAGGGTAGCCGGATTGCTTGAGGTTATCCGGCAGCTGCGCTCGGTCACCAGCGGCAATGGCACCGACGAACTCATGGATTTCGGTGAGCGACAATCGTTCGCCCTGCTGCGTCGCACCGAGGAAGCGCTGGACGATCTGGGAGTGAAGACCACCGGTCCGAGACCGACCATCGCACCGGTCCTTCTGAACGAGGCCCTCGCGGAAGCGATCGCCGATCAACAATACCGGTTCGACCGCAAGCGACAGTCGGTGGAACTCGGAACGCAAAGTGATCTTACCGTCGAAGTTGATGGTCGGCAACTGAAAACCATCCTCACGGCATTGCTGAGCAATGCGAGCAAATTCTCACCCACAGCCAGTAGGATCACGGTTTCGGTGCGGCAAGAAGCCCGGACCGCCGTGATCGAAGTTTCCGACCCGGGCGTCGGGTTAATGGCCGCCGACCTGGAACACGTGTTCGACCGCTACGCTTGGCTCGGCAGTGCCAGCACCGCGGGGGAAGCGCAGGGCCGCAGCACATTGGCGCGTTGTGCGAAAATGGCCTTGGCCAACGGCGGCAAGCTGGCTGCCCATAGCGACGGCCCCAACAAGGGCTGCACCTTCAGCCTCCACTTGGCGCTTGCCTAGGCTCACCGCACGCTAAAACAGCGAACGCCGATCGCTAGGACCCATTCTTGTGGTTCATACCCGGGCCACTACTGACCTGCCGTGCCCGTTAGTTTTGGCGCATGCGCCTCTGGTGGCCGACGTTGCTTCTTCTTTCAACCGGCCTACAGGCCCAAGAACTTCCGGCCAGCGGAGGTGCGCCGTTGCGCTTTTCAGGTTCGGTGAGCGCGCCGCTGAACGGGAAACAGCTCTTCGCGAACGCAGCCGAAGCATGGCGCTTCAGTTTCGGGTTGGAGCCGGGCGCACGCATGGAACTGGACACCGCGGCACATAGCATCTTGGGCGCGGCGCGTTTCAATTTCCGCAGCAGCCTACTGAACGGGCGTGATGGATCGCTCGGTACCATCAGCTATCGCGTGCGCATTACGGTGCTCAACGGCGAGTGCCGTTGGTCGGTAGAAGAACTGAAGCATGCCGGCAACCGCGCGGCACCGAAAGGCGCTGTAGACATCGGGCTTCTCACCACCGGCGCTTCCCCACCGAACAGACTGCCCGGCATGAGCCATTCGGCTTCAGTAAAGTTGTGGGAGGACGCGAAACGGCAGGTATCGGACCGCGTGGATGCGGTCCGCCGCAGTTTCGAGGCACGCTTGCGACTGGTCAACGGCCAGTAGGGAACACTTTCCTGTAGGTGCCGTTGAAAGGGCCGACCGCAGAACAGCCCTGCCGCACCAACCACTCGTGAACACACTTTCCTGGCGCATTTGGCCCATCATCGCTGCACTGCTTGCGGTGCTCTTCATCACCGTGGACCTGTTGCTCGTTGGCCAGGCCAGTACCGTTCAGCAACGGATCGGCCAGGAAGTGCAACTACTGAGCGAGTTGAGCCAGATGAACGAGGGCTTGAACCAGTTGGTGCTGGTGCACCGCGTTGACCTGAACACCTTGGAGGCCGAAGGCGACATCTCGGATCAGCGATGGCCGGTGGAACTGCAACGGTTCGCGGAGCGAACGGCAAAGCTCGGCGCACGTTTCAACGAGGAGCCCGGTGTTGCGGCTTTGGCGAAGGACCTGCCCGCCGCATTGAACGATATCGATTCGCTGCATGGCATTGTGATCGAAAGGACGGCGGCCAACAGCGGCGCGAGCATGTCGGAAAGCGTGTTCCAATTCATGTTACAGCGGGCAGGCAAGCAACTCGAATCCGTGCAGCGGAAAGTGCATGAGCACGGCTTGGGCATGCACACCGCACAATTGAGCGAACGCTGGGATCAAGCACAAGTGCTCCTCTTCCTGGCCTGCTTCATGGCCTTCATCTTCGCCTTGCTGGTGGGCATGAGCCGCAGACTGTTGGTGGAAAGCCGCGTAGCTGGCAACGAGCTCATGAACGCCAAGCACCAGTTGGAGCACACCAACCAAGAGCTGCGTGAAACCATGCTCAGCAAGGAGGAAAAGGAGGTGATGATCAAAGAGATCCACCACCGTGTGAAGAACAACCTCCAGATCGTAAAGAGCCTGATCCGGTTCCAGCAGGACCAAGTGAAGGATACCAAGACGCGGGAATTGTTCAACGAGTGCATCACGCGTGTAAGTGCCATGGCCTTGGTACACGAACAGACCTACCTGAGCAAGGACCTTGCGAACATTGATGTAAGCAGCTACCTCGACCATCTGGTGCGTGATCTCGTATACGCGTACAGCGTGGACAAGCAGTTGAAAATGGACATCGACATCAAAGTGAAGACGTTGAGCGTCGATACCCTTGTGCCGATGGGATTGATGATCAACGAGATCATCAGCAACAGTTTCAAGTACGCTTTCCAGGGGCGCGAAAGCGGCACCATCACCGTTCACCTGCATGGCAGCGAAGCGGACGGCATGCACATGTTGATCGGCGACGACGGCGTGGGCCTCAAGAGCCGCGAAGGGTTCCACCGCCCTAACAGCTTGGGCATGGACCTGATACACACGCTTGCAGGGCAGCTCGATTCGGACATCACCCTCATCGACGGACCCGGCACCAAATACGAGGTGGTGAGCCAGAAGCTGCAACGGAAGAAAGTGGCCTAGTTGCCCCGATCCGGAAGCAAGCCCAACGGCCGGTCCCAAGGCCACTGCCGCCCGCAAGGCATAGGCGGGTAGTTTCGCGCACCGCCGAACGGCTGGACGGAACGAATGAGCACACATCCCTTACGCACTTTCTCGCTGGTCGCCATTTGCGGCCTCGCAACCGCTATGATCGCGCAGCGGCCCACCGAAACCATGAAATACCCTGAAACACGCAAGCAACGCGGAGCTGGCGATACGCTGCACGGAACATGGGTCGCTGACCCGTACCGTTGGCTGGAGACCGATACCAGCATTGAAACAGCCGATTGGGTGGCCCGGCAGAATGCCGTAACGGATGCCTTTCTATCGCAAGTTCCCTTCCGCAAGGACATCGCCAAACGCTATGAGGAGCTGTACAACTTCCCGAAGGTGGGCGCACCCTTCAAGGTCGGCGAATTCTACTTCATCGAAAAGAACAGCGGACTGCAGAACCAGTTCGTGATCTACGTGCGCAAAGGCCTAAGTGGCGAGGACAAGGTCTTCATCGACCCGAACGCCGTGGACCCCGCGGGCACCACGACCTTCAATCTTCTGGGAGCCAGTGCGGACGACCGGTACATGGCCGTTGGTGTGCAACGCGCGGGCAGCGACTGGCAGGAGATCACCGTATACGATCTGACCACCATGAAGCAAACCAACGACCTGCTGAAGTGGGCCAAGTTCAGCGGTGCGTCATGGTACAAGAACGGCTTCTTCTACAGTCGTTATCCCGAACCCGCCAAGGGCACCGAACTCAGCGGCGCGAGCAAATTCCAGAAGGTGTACTACCACAAACTCGGCGACACCCAAGAGAAGGATGCCTTGGTATGGGAGGACAAGTCGAACGGCGACCTGTACGTGGGCTGTGGGGTGACGGAAGGTGAAGAGTTCGCTACGCTTTACATCAGCACAGGCACCGACGGCTATGAGATGTATTTCCATGATCTGCGAAGTGGCGGTATCCCGAAACCCGCAACCAAATGGAAAGCGCTGCAGACCGGTTTCGCGCATAAGACCAGGATCGTGGACTTCGTTCCGGCCACGGGGAAATTCCTTGTGGTCACCGAGGTGGATGCACCGAACTACCGCTTGGTCGAGGTGGATCCCGGCAAACCGGAACAAGGGAACTGGAAGAATGTCATTCCGGAAAAAAAGGAGCTGCTCCAAGGCGTGAGCACAGGCGGCAATGTCCTCTTTGCAGAGTACCTGAAGGATGCTACCAGCCGTTTCTACCGCTACGCAATGGACGGCACCGGCGAGCAAGCGATCGCCCTGCCCGATATCGGCAGCGCCGGCGGATTCGGGGGCAAACGCGATGCGACGTTCGGCTTCTACAGCTTCACCTCGTTCACCGACCCGGGCACCACCTACAAATACGACTACGCCACAGGAAAGAGCGAAGTGTTCTTCCGCCCCGAGTTGAAATTCGACCCGTCGCAATACATAACAGAACAGGTGTTCTATTCCAGCAAGGACGGCACCCAAGTCCCCATGTTCATTGTGCGCCGCAAGGATGTGGAGCTGAACGGCCAGAACCCCACGATGCTCTATGCCTACGGCGGGTTCAACATCAGCCTGAGCCCGAGCTTCAGCACCAGCCGCATGCTGCTGTTGGAGCAAGGCGGCATCTATGCCCAGCCGAGTTTGCGCGGCGGGGGCGAGTATGGCGAGGACTGGCATAAGGCCGGCATGAAGGAAAAAAAGCAGAACGTGTTCGATGACTTCATTGCTGCGGCGGAATACCTGATCGCCAACAAGTACACGGACAGCGAGCATCTGGCGGTGAACGGCGGCAGCAATGGCGGCTTGCTCGTTGGCGCGGTGATCACGCAACGTCCTGAACTGTTCAAGGTCGCTTTCCCGGAAGTAGGCGTGCTGGACATGCTGCGCTACCAGAAGTTCACTGCTGGCTTCGGCTGGGTGCCGGAATACGGCAGTGCCGACAACAGCAAGGAAGAGTTCGACTACCTGATCAAGTATTCGCCCTTGCATAACGTGAAACCCGCCAACTATCCCGCTACCATGGTGATGACCGCTGACCACGACGACCGGGTTGTGCCCGCGCACAGTTTCAAGTTCATCAGTGCGTTGCAGCCCGCCCAACAGGGTACCGCCCCGGTGTTGATCCGTGTGCAGACCCAAGCAGGCCATGGTGCCGGCATGCCAACGAGCAAGATCATTGAGCAACAGGCCGACAAGTGGAGTTTCTTCTTCCACAATATGGGACTTGCCCCAGCATACGGATTGCAGGACAAGAGCCCGAGCGGAACGCGTTAGGCCCGATCGATCTTCCGTGCAAAGCCCCTTGACATGTCGAGGGGCTTTGCGCTTTGTACCGGTCGGCTATCCTTGTTCCGCATTCACCTCGCTATGAAGACCATGCGTTTGCTAGTTGCAGCTCCTATCCTACTGTTCGGTAATGCGTTCGGTCAACGCATGGTTAACGACGTCCTGAACTACGTGGACCCGATGATCGGTACGCGGCGCATGGGGCACGTGTACCCGGGCGCATCGGCGCCGTTCGGCATGGTGCAACTGAGCCCCGATACAGACACGATCCCCTACGCGGTAGATGGCAAGTACAACGGCAAGGTCTATGAGACTTGCTCGGGCTACCAGTACGACGACAGCACCATCGTCGGTTTCAGCCACACGCACTTCAGCGGTACGGGACACAGCGACCTCGGCGACATTCTACTTATGCCCACGGCCGGGCCCTTGCAGTTGAACCCCGGCACGGCCGCTGCACCGCAGAGCGGTTTCCGATCGGTCTTCTATCACGCGAATGAGATCGCACAACCGGGCTCGTACTATGTGCATCTGGAGGACCACAACATCCTTGCGGAACTCACCGCAACAGCGCGGGTTGGCCTGCATCGGTATCACTTCCCGGGGCGTGACACCGTCCATGTGATCCTCGATCTCGTGCATGGCATCTACAACCACACCGACAAGAACGTTTGGACCTTCGTTCGTGTAGAGAATGATACACTGGTGACCGGCTATCGGCAGACCACCGGATGGGGCCGCACGCGCACAGTCTACTTCGCCATCGCCTTCAGTGAGCCGATCACACACTACGGCCAGCAACAAGATGCACGGCCAACAGAATATCGCGGCTTCTGGCGGAAGTTCGACCAGACGAAAGACTTCCCGGAAATGGCGGGCAAGCAACTGCGCGCGTGGTTCGACTTCGACATGCGCGATAATGGAAAACCGCTTCTGGTGAAAGTTGCGCTGAGCAGCGTAAGCACCGAAGGCGCGTTGAAGAACATGCAAGCCGAAGTGCCGCATTGGGACTTCGATGGTGTGGTGCGGGAAACGCAGGATGCTTGGAGACAAGAGTTGTCGAGGATCCGTGTCGAAAGCAAGCGCCCCGCAGTGCTCACCAACTTCTACACGGCGATGTACCACGCCTGCCTCTCGCCCACCGTGTACATGGATGTGGACGGCCAATACCGTGGACTCGACCAGAACATTCACACCGCACACGGCTTCACCAACTACACCACCTTCTCGTTGTGGGATACGTACCGCGCCCTGCACCCGCTGTTCAACATCATCCAGCGCGAACGATCCAGCGACTGCGTGAACTCAATGCTCGCCCACTACGACCAGAGCGCGCACCACATGCTGCCCATCTGGAGCCACCATGCTAACGAGAACTGGTGCATGATCGGCTACCATGCCGTGAGCGTGATCGCCGATGCGCATGTGAAGGGCATCACGGGGTTCGATCCGCAACATGCGCTGGATGCCTGTGTGGCCACAGCAAAACATCGCAGCTTCGAGGGACTGGGCGATTACATCGATCTCGGTTACGTCCCGGAGGACAAGAGTGGAGCGAGTGTTTCGAAGACGCTAGAGTATGCGTATGATGATCGATGCATCCAACGTCTTGCGCATCGCATAGGCAATAAGGCGGTCGAACTTGAATTCATTGCCCGCAGCGAAAGCTTCACTCAAGTGTTCGATGGGACCACCCGCTTCATGCGCCCACGGCTAACAGATCGTTCCTTCATGAAAGAGTTCGATCCGCTGGATACCCACCAGAAAGGCTTCATTGAGGGCAACGCATGGAATTACAGCCTCTATGTGCCACACGAACCGGAGGAATTGGCTGACCTGATGGGCGGCAAGAAGCGTTTCGGCGAGCACCTCGATTCGCTCTTCACTATGCGGCTCGATGACAAGTACTTCGAGAAGACCGAGGACATCACGCGCGATGGGATCATGGGCAACTATGTGCATGGCAACGAACCCAGCCATCACGTTGCCTTCCTCTACAACTACACCGACCGGCCGTGGATGACCGGCATGCGCACCCGTGATGTCATGGACTTGATGTACCGTCCTGCACCCGATGGCCTCAGCGGCAACGACGATTGCGGGCAGATGAGCGCGTGGTACATCTTCAACGCAATGGGTTTCTATCCGATGGAACCCGGTAGCGACAAGTACGAAATCGGCTCGCCTATCCTGGAACGCGCAGAGATCCCGCTGGAAAACGGCAAGACCTTCACCGTGGTGGCGAAGAAGCAAGGCCCGAAGAACGTGTATGTCCGCAGTGTGAAGCTGAACGGTGAAACGCTGTACCGTCGCACCATTACGCATGCGGAGATCATGGCAGGTGGCGTACTGGAATTCGAACTGAGCGCGAAGCCGCCGAAGCATTGAGGGAAACGATGCACGCCAAACAACCTTTGAGCAGTTCTTCGTCAATGGAAGCGAAAACCACACGCATATGATCCGATCCGCTACGCTGATGCAGTGCATCGCCGCCTGCCTGATGCTCCAAGCACAATCGCCGATCCCACCACCGGTGGGCACCGACCTCAACAGCGGTGTTCCCAGCGATTGGACGATCGAGACCCTCTCCACCACCGGCTTCGTTTGGGGGAGCTCCGTGGGCTTCGGCGGATCGGGTGGCCTGATCATGGATTGCGGAGGTTGCTCGAACTACCAGGAAAGCACCCTCTGGTCGCCGTGGCTCGACTTGTCCAACGATCCGCTGATCGACGTTACGTTCAAATGCGCGATCATCGGCACCAGCATGATGGTTCCACCACCCATCTTCGTGCGCCGAGATGGCGTCGGTGGATCCTCCTATGAATACGTCTACGGCTTCGCTGGGCTGATCCCACCGCCCAATGAAGTGATCCCATCAGCGATCAATGCATTTCCGCCTTTGGATCCCGGCAACGTGCAGTGGGTGGACCTTACTTACTCCTTCTATGCGGGTCTGAACGACGACAGTGTGCGCATCGGCTTGGGCAGCGGCATACCGCTTGGCGGTTGGGCACTGCTTGATGATATTGGCATCGGCGGTCTTCCAACGAGCATCGCACCGCAACACGTCAGCAAGCCGATGATCATCCGCAACGGCGACGACATCACTGTCCGGTCAGATGAACCCATGCAGCGCCTCGAGGTCTTCGATGCCATGGGCCGCACGTTGCTGCACGTGAACGGCAACGGGCAGCACAGCGTTGTTGTGTCACTAGGCAATGTCGAAAGCGGTGTTCGCGTGCTGCGCGTTTGGCTTGAAGATGGGCCGGTGGCGATCAAGATCGGCCTGTGAGCCCATGAAGTACCGCCGCGCACATAACGCCACCGCTGCACTGATCGCGATCACCCTCTCCCATAGTTCTGCGCGCGCGCAGTTGACGTACCAACTCGACAGCACCTTGCTCGCCATCGACGTGGCGGTGGACAGCGATCGCGTGAACATGCCATGGGAGATCCTGTGGGGACCCGATGACCGCTTGTGGATGACCGATGGTCCGCTGATCACACGCTGGGATCCCGCGACCGATGTGGTGGATACGCTCCTGCAACGTGCGTACGGCAACGGCCTTGGCATGGCCTTGCACCCCGACTTTCCTACTGTGCCGGAAGTGATGGTGGTGTTCGACACGGCCGACTACTATGGCAATGGGCATCTCTGTGAAGTCTCGCGCTTCACTTACGATGCGATCAACGACACACTGATCGACGAACTCATCCTCCTCACCTACTACCACGCCGGTGAACACGCTGCTGGGCGCTTGCTCTTTGACACCACCGGCCATGTGCTCCTCACCACGGCGGATTACTACTTCAACGGACCGGACACGCTCTTCTCCACCTATGGCAAGACGTTGCGCTTCGCCACCGATGGTTCCGTGCCGGCGGACAACCCGCGTGCGGACCACACATGGACATGGGGTCACCGCAATCCGCAAGGCCTCGCGATGCTGCCCAACGGTGCCATCGTGAACAGCGAGCATGGGCAGATGCCGTTCGGGAACGAGATCAATCTGCTCCAGAGCAATGAGGACCATGGCTATCCCTATTACGACGGGAATACCTGCTTCATTTTCCCTGACACCTGCACTTCAGCCACCTACACCTACACTCCTCCCATCCGCACCTTCGGTCATCCGCCAGCAGGTTGTGAATTCTACACCAGCAACGCCATTCCGGAGTTCCAGGACAAGCTGATCACCGGGATCCTTTGGCACAAAGGCATCATGCTGTTCGACTTCAATGCGTCGCTCGACTCCATCATCAGCGAGGAATACCTGCAAGGCGGTGCGTTCGACGATATGTGGCGCAACCGCGATATCGCGATACGGCCTGATGGATCCTTCTACCTCATCACCAACGATCGCATGGACGCCCGCATCCGTTGGGTGCGTCCGGACTTCAGCACGGAAGTCGCGCACTTGAACACGGATGCTGAAGTGATCCGCATTTGGCCGAACCCCGCCACGGACCGCGTTACCGTGGCTGTCAATGGCGATGCAGCGATCGATCTGCTGGATGCCCAAGGCCGCACATTGGCCGCGCCCGTTCAACGCATGGGCGATCATTATGTGATCGGAATCGGCGCCCTGCCCGCAGGTCTCTACGCGGTGCGCGTAACGCGGCAACAGCGCTCCATTGTGCAGCGCGTAGTGAAGCGCTGATCAGTCCTCCAACACACCGAACTTGCCTGCTGCCAGGTCGGTGTAGGCCTGCTGGATCTCGTCGTAGGTGTTCATGAGGAACGGTCCATAAGCCGCGATGGGTTCGTTCAGCGGTTCGCCGCTCAGCACCAACAACGTTGCGCCAGCGTCACTGGCCACGTGTACGTCCTCACCATCGTTGCGGAAGACGACCAGATGATCCGTGGGAGCATCGCTGCCGTTGATGTTGGCTGCGCCTTCCACCACCAGCACCACACTATTGAATGCTACGGGCAACTTGAAGTCCGCTTCACCACTTGCACCAACGCGCACCACGGCCGCAATGATCGGCGACCAGGTCTTGGCCGGCCCCTTCGTGCCGAAGAGTTCACCGGCAACAATGCGTACCTCGCTTTTTCCGTCGGGCAATTGCACGTGCGCCATGTCAGTGCGCGCTATCGATTGGTAGCGCGGGGTTGCCATCTTGTGTTTCGCAGGAAGGTTCACCCATAGCTGCGCCATGTGGAACGGGCCACCGGTGCGCGAGTACTCCTGTTCGTGGTATTCCTTGTGCAGCACGCCACTACCGGCAGTCATCCATTGCACGTCGCCTTCGCCGATCACGCCATGGTGCCCGGCACTATCGTGGTGGGCCACCCGGCCCTTGAAACCGAACGTCACCGTCTCGAACCCGCGATGGGGATGCACACCCACACCACGCGGCTCTGCACGCGGGCTGAAATCCACGGGCGGGCCATAGTCCAGCAGGAAGAACGGACTGAGCCGGTCCTTGGGCATGTTGTAGCCCTGTGGAAAGAAATTGCTGACACGGAAACCATCGCCTACCATGTGGGTGGCGGGTGGAGCCAATACGGCCTCTACACTGCGTTTGGTCATTTGTGCTGCGCCATGTCCTAATGGAATTAGGCGCGCGGCACAAAAGTCCGGTGGCTGAACGAAGTCGGCATTGAACTACTTCAACTTCACGCGGCAACCCGATCCTACTTTTGGATCATGCGATCCACGACCCCTTTCCTGAGCTTCTTGCTCGCACTGCCCTTCACCGCGCACGCAACAACTTGGCAGGTAGGTCCAGGTCTTACCTACACCCTGCCCAGCCAAGTGAGCACCCTTGTGGCCAACGGCGACACGGTGGACATTGCAGCGGGCAACTACCCCAGCGATGTTGCGGCATGGACGGCGGATGATCTGCTGCTTCGCGGGGTGGGCGGCTTCGCGCACTTGGAGTCGAACGGTATGAGTTGGGGCGACAAGGCCATCTGGGTGATCCAAGGCGATCGCACCACCGTTGAGTGGGTCGAATTCTCGGAATGTTCGGTGCCCGACGAGAACGGTGCGGGCATCCGGCAGGAAGGCAAGGGCCTTGTTGTGCGCCAATGTTACTTCCACGACAACGAGAACGGCATACTGGCCGGTGAGATACATCCCAGCACGATGGTGATCGAACACAGCGAGTTCGACCACAACGGCTTCGGCGATGGCTTCTCCCACAACCTCTACATCGGCAACATCGACTCGCTGATCTTCCGGTTCAACTACAGTCATCACGCGCACATCGGGCACGAGTTGAAGAGCCGCGCCTATGTGAACGTCATGGAGTACAACCGCTTCAGCAACGAAGCAACCGGCGACGCGAGTCGCGAAGTAGACCTGCCGAACGGTGGGCACACCTACTTGATCGGCAACGTGATCCAGCAGGGACCACTGGGCGAGAACTCGAACCTTGTCGCCTACGGCATCGAAGGCCTCACGAACCCCGGCACGCATGAGTTCTACGCCATCAACAACACCTTGGTGAACGAGAAGAACGTCGGCAGCTTCTTCGCCGTGATGAACGGCGCCGACCTCTTCAAGGCCTACAGCAACATCCTTGCTGGCGGCGGCACCTTCACTCCCGGTTGGTGGCCAGCAACCGTGGATACGCTGGCCAACGTTGTAGCAAGCATTGCTGCCGTGCAGTTCGTTTCGCCCGCCGCGTACGACTATCACCTTCAAACCACATCACCAGCGGACAACACGGGCTTTCCGGCAGGTGTTGCCAACAGTGGTTACCCGCTCGTGGCGTGGTATGAATACCTGCATCCCTTGGGCTTCGTGGCACGTTGCCAACAGGCAACGCTCGATGTCGGTGCGTTCGAGACGTGTACTACGGGCGTGGAAGATGTTCCTACGGTTGTCGGATCCAACGGCGCCATGCACGTTGCCCCCAATCCAGCAGCAGCTCAGGTTCAAGTGTCGTTCGTTGCACAGGCGGTCCCCGCAACCATCGAGATCCTCGATGCCCAAGGACGAGTGCTCCGCTCTTGGCCGGTGAACGGTCAGCACTCAGTGGTGCTCGAACTCAATGGTCTATCTGTTGGCCTTCACGTGTTGCGTGCGAGCGGCGCAGGCGGAATGTTCACGGAGCGATTGATCGTGCGCTGAGCCATTTGGCGATCGAAAAGGTTGCCTGAAGGAAACAGGATGTCTTCCCGTCGGGATCACATCACTCCTTGATCACCCGGGCACGCCACAGCTGTCCGGAAGTACCCGAAAGTTCCAGGACATAAACCCCGGAACGAAGCGATGAAGTTTCCACTTCAATAGTGCCCGACGCCTGCACACGATCCATTCGCACGGCCCGACCAGTTGCGTCGAACCACCGCAGAACGTATGCTCCGTTGCTCTCTGGCAGCGTGATCGTCAACACCTCGGAGAACGGGTTAGGATGGACCGCCATTGCCGTTGATCCGATCGTTGGGACCACTGTCGAGAAGTCATCGAAGATCCGTTCGAAGTTCTCGGCGTAGCTGTACGTGCCATTGCACGCGCTCACCGCATCCCAGTTGATGCTCCACGTCATCATGCCGCGCAGATCGGGATAGCCACCGGGTTGAACGAGCGTGTACGATCCCGGCTGCGGCCCTTCGCCGAGCAGATACTCCATCGCCGCGCGCACCGTGGCCGTATCGGTGTAGCCACCACCCGCAGCACTGGCACAAGCCGGCAAAGCCACCGCGACTTGTTCCGGTTGAAGTCCGGCGAAGAAGCCGCCGCCGGTGCTGAATCCTTGGATCACCGCCTCGGTTTGGCTGATGATGAAATCGGCGGTGCCTTGTGTGTAGATGCCGCCATCGATGCCGTACATGCTGCCACTGTTGTATAACTGCACTTGCAGGATATCGAGTGAATCGCGCAGCGCATCAATGATCGGCAAGTACGCGCCCCAGATGCCGCCGAAGGCACCTTGGCCACCTTGCACGAAGGCCGTTTCAGGCGCCATGGTCAAGAACAACTTCGCGTTGAACTGCGCACGATAGTTCGCCATGATGGTGCTGATGGCGTCGATCAACCGGATCAACGGCGCATCGATGGGCGCGGCGATCGTTCCACCCGTTGTGGAAACGGATGAACCCTCCAAGTCGATGTCGATGCCATCGAAGCCATACGTCGTGATGATGGACATCATGCTCGCTACGAACTGGTCGCGCTCGGCATCGCTGTTCAACTGCACGGTGGCATTGGCACCGCCGATGCTGATGAGCACTTTGCGACCCAACGCTTGGTGCGCCGCTACTTGCGCAATGAACGTTGCGGGCGCCGTGAGCGACGGCGCGAACTGCATATCGTACGTGGTGCCGGGTGTTGGTTCCGCGAAGGCGACCTCGATCACGCTGTAGCGTGCATCCACTTGGTCCAACTCCATGTAGGGCGCGCTGAAGTCGTTCCAGTTGTGCCAGTAACCGACGAGCGCGGGCGACTGCGACCGTGCGTTGGTCAACGACATGAATACGAGAATGACAGCAACTGTTCGTCTCAATGGAAGCGGCATGGCGGCAAAGTAGACCGTCATTTGCGCGCATTCAATAGCTTTTCGCCGTGCGCATCCTCCCCATCGTTCTACTGGCTTCCGCGCTCCACGCGCAGGCCCAACAGACCTCCGTGCTCTTCCTCGGCAACAGCTATACGACTGCGAACGACCTGCCCAACATGTTCCGGCAACTTGCGCTATCACTGGGTACCACGGTCGATGTGGGTGTGCATGCGCCCGGTGGTTACACCTTGGAAGACCATTACATCGATGCCGCAAGCGTCGCAGCGATCGCTTCGCAACCATGGGACTTCGTGGCGCTGCAGGAACAAAGCCAGCTGGGTGCCTTCCCGAGCACCGGCACTACCATGGGGGTCTATGCCGCACAACTCATCCAAATGATCGAAGCCACAAACGAGTGTGCGTGGCCGGTGTTCTACATGACCTGGGGCCGCGAGAACGGCGACGCACAGAGCTGCGTGAACTATCCTTTCATGTGCACCTACGAGAGCATGCAGCAGGCGCTCCGCGATAACTACGTGAGCATCGCCGTGGAGAACGATGCGTATACGGCACCCGTCGGAGTTGCATGGAAACACGTTCGCGACGACCAACCGGCCATCGATCTCTACGAGCCGGACGGCAGCCACCCCACGGCAGCCGGCACCTACCTGGCCGCATGCGTGTTCTACTGCACCTTGTTCCAGCAACCTTGTTCGGGTGCATCGTATTACTCCACCCTGACTGCCGCTACGGCGACCATACTCCAAGACATTGCTTCCGCCACGGTGCTGGACAGCCTCGATACCTGGAACCTGAACGTACCCAATGGTACCGACGCTTCATTCATCGTTGAGGATGATCCATGGAGCAACGATGTGATCTGCCACCACCCCGGACAAGGCGGGCATTGGTGGACCTGCACCAACGGTCAAACCTCCACGACCGCTGACCCGATGTTCACGTTCGACAACCTCGGCACGTACATCATCACGCATGCATATGCCGATCCTTGTGGCAATAGCGACACTGCAACATGGTTCGTTGAAGCCGTACCGATCGGCGTGATCGAACAAGGGCTCGTGCCGGGTTCTCCTACCGTATGGTCACCGGCACCTTCCGCGGTGGAAGTCACAGGAGGAACGGGCGAATTGTGGATCGGCGATCCACTGGGCCGCACTGTTCTGCAACAGTTGTTGAATGATGACCGCGCACGTCTCCACTGTCCGCCTGGTCTTCACGTGTGGCGCATCCACGATCGCGCAGGCAACAGCCACTCGGGCAAGATCATGGTACCCTGATGGGATCGCTCGCGCGCCGCACGCTTGCTACATGCCTCTCAGCTTGCTTGCTGTTCGGCGCCGATCCATTGCACGCGCAATTCACTTCCGTCCTGTTCATCGGCAACAGTTACACCAGCGGGAACGACATGCCCGAGACCTTCCGCCAGCTCGCCCTTTCGCTTGGCGATACGGTGAACGTGGGTGTATCGGCCCCGGGCGGCTTCCCGCTAAGCTTGCACGTGAACCACGCACCAACTGCCCAGGCCATCGCCTCGCAACCGTGGGACTTCGTGGTGTTGCAGGAACAGGGTCAAATGGGTGCGCTGATCACCGTGGGTGCTTTGAACACGTGGTCCGCATGGACATTGAGCAACGCGATAGAGAGCAACTACGAGTGCACCTATCCGGTTTTCTTCATGACCTGGGGTTGGGAGAACGGAGCGCCCGTGAGCTGCCTCTCTTTCCCTTCCATGTGTACCTACGACGGCATGCAACAGAACTTGCGCGAAGGTTATCTGCAACTCGCCAACGACAACAATGGTTATGTCGCCCCGGTGGGCATGGCTTGGAAACGTGTACGCGACGACCATCCGGCCATCGATCTCTACCAGGCCGACGGCAACCACCCCACCGCCGAAGGCAGTTACTTGGCCGCGTGCGTTTTCTATTGCACCGTGCTGAAGCAGAGCTGCGTCGGAGCACCCTTCATTGCAGCACTGCCGCAAGCCACGGCGACCATTCTGCAGGACATCGCCAGCAGTACGGTGCTCGACAGCTTGGGCACATGGAACCTAAACGTGGCCAACGGCACCGACGCTTCGTTCACCACCAACATGGGTACGGACGGGATCACGTGCTACCATCCCGGGCAAGGCGCGCACGATTGGATCTGTTCCAACGGGGAAACGTCCACAAGCAACAACCCGACGTTCACGTTCGACAGCACGGGCACCTACCTCATCACGCACATCTATAGCGATCCCTGCGGCAACACCGACACCATCGCAGAGTCGTTTGACATCATCGTCGCAGGCATCGCGGATGCAGGTCCTTTGGGCGCGTACCAAGTCAACTCTGTCGGTCCTTCACTGGTGGAAGTCACAGGCGGAAAGGGCAACGAAGTGTTCACGATCTTCGATCTACAAGGGCGAACGATCCTGACGCGCAGACTCGAAGCTGATCGTACGTGGATCCACTGTCCGCCCGGCTTGCACCTGTTCCGCATCGAGGATGCAGACGGGATATTCCAGAACGGAAAGGTGTTGGTGGAGTAACGCACCGCGATCTATCGCTCTCGCGTGTTCGCCCACCCGGATACCACTGCTTGTGTGCGCGCGTCCAGATCAGCGAATAGCGCCTCTTCCAAGCCGTCCGTATCCCCGCGTTCGAAGGACCGCGTGAATGCTCCCGCTTCCAACAGGTGTATCCGATCGCAAGTCGCCACCAATGGACCGAGCACATGCGACGTGATAAGAACCGTGCGACCATGTTCCGCTAGCTGCCGCACGATCGCTTCCATCACGCGCACCGAAGCCAAGTCCAACCCGTTCACCGGCTCATCCAACAACACCACTTCACGGTCGAGTCGTAGCACACCCAGCAGTACCAACTTCCGCTTCATGCCCGTGGAGTACGTGCTGATCAGCGTATCCAGCGGCACTTCGAGCAAGGCGTTCAAGACCTGCGCATCGTTCGCGCCGGATGTTGGCATGAAGAGTTCGAGATATTCAGCACCCGTGATGCCCGGATGGAAAAAACTCTCGGCTTCCTGGAAGGCGGTGTTCCCATGGAACATATCCGCGCCGTTCCATTGGACGCGGGCCACTGCATTTCGGCCGAAGCCGTACAGCGCATTCAACAGCGTCGTTTTCCCAGCGCCGTTCAAACCCACCACGCCGTGTACACCGGCCGCCATTTCGTACCGTGGAATTTCGAGCACGGTCTTGTCGCCGTAGGTGCAGCGCAGGTCAGTGATGGTGAGCATGGAAGTACGTGTTGAGGTTGACGCGTGCGTTGCGCAGTTCGCTCAGCAGCATGATCAGCGGCACCAGCGACAGGCCGGGCAGTATGGAGAACACCATGGCGATGCCCATGTTCACCCCGTTGGCCGTTAGCCGCTCGTTGGGCCGGTAGTGCACGTATTTCAGCACCACGGCGTACGTCACCAGCACCAGCATGCCCATGCCG
>CADECG010000066.1 GCA_902825795.1 uncultured Bacteroidota bacterium | reverse complement strand
CACGGACATTGCTGACCCCTTCTTCGATGAACGGATTGACGAAGGCTAGATCGAACTGGTCGAAGTTCACTTGAAGGTCGAGTTCCTCTGCACGCCCCGCGGCTACTGTGCCTGTGAACTGCAAGGCCTCGATCTCGGCGGTGCGCAGGGTACCGTTCACATCAACCTCTTTGTCTTCATTGTCCCACGCGGCAGCGAAACGCAGGTCCCCGAGCGGCTTATCGGCTACGGCCATGCTATCAATGCACAGATAGCTGAGGAGGAACGGCGAGCGGTACAGATCGAATACCCTGCCGTCCCCTTCGAGGATACCGTGCAGTTCGGGCCCCGATACGAAGGGCATCAGGTTCTCCAATCGCACATCGCGCACTGCGAAGGCCAACGGTAACGAAGCGTCCTTGCTGAGATATCCGTTCAACAGCACCTTCTGATCGTCGTTGACCAGCAACAAGGAATCGACCCGGATGGTCGACGTGTCGATCCTGATATGCGCTGCTTCGGTGTTCAACCACGTTCCCCGCCCGAAGAACAGCTTACTGGGCAACAGGTCCAGATCAATGGCCCGTGGACCCTCAACAATGCCTTGCAGGTTCAACTCCCCGTTGGTTCCGGTGCTGCTCGCCTCCCAATCGGCGGTCAGTTCCACCTCGTCCTGATAGGCTTTGCCACTGATACCGATCCCGCCGATCCACGTCGAATCGCTCAGCGATTGGCGCGCGCTGCGCAGACCGAAGCCCAGCACGTCGAGCGTTTTGTCCACGAATACCTGCACACTGTCGCCACTGAACGTTGCATACCGCGCACGCGGCAAGTAAGCCGTGAGACCAAGGTCGAATGTGCGGCTGTTGAAGCTCCCGACGAATGAACTGCCGGGCGCCACCTCGAGATCGGGCGCCACCAATTCGAGGATCTTCTTTGCCTCCTTCACGCGCACATCGAAGGTGAAGTCCTGTGGCTCCTGTGCGTAGCGCACCTCTTCCTGCAAGCTGGGGAAAACACTGTACGCAACGCTCTTCAACGCATCGGCCAACCGGGTGGGCAGGAACGTTCCAACGATCTCGGCATCGGCGAACGTGCTCCGCAGTTCAAGCAATGGCCTGCCATCCCGGCGGTCGCTGCGCAACATGATATCACCCAATTCATGGTCTCCTTCAGCCGTACAGTAGCTGATGTTCTCTATCGCAATGAACCCCTTCAAGCTGTCCGGTGCGAATTCACCTGCGGCCCGCACTTCGGCGGCCGCAACGTTGTACTTATCGGTGGGCAGCAGATCCAGTGCACGCAGGTCGGCGTGCTGAATGGTGCTCTGAAAATCCACTTTGGGCCAACGCCCGCGCAGGTCGGCAAGCCCCGCGAATTCCAATTGGAGCTTCGGGTCGTTGATGCTTGCCGTACCATTGAAGAGATTGCGTTCCAGCCGGCCGTTCACCGCTATGCCTGTTATCGTCTGGCGGTTGAACCCGAAGGAAGCGACGGTTCCCTGGAGGTCGGCCTTCATGCTCTTAAGATCCTTGCCGGTAGCGCTAACCTGCAGATCGCTGGTAATTGCACCTACGATCCCATCATTCACCATGCGGCCTATGTCGAAGTTGGTAGTAGCCAAATGCCCGTCGGCACTGAACACATTGGTCAGCGTATCGCGTCGGAAACTGAGGGACGTTGCCAGATCACCGATATCAGTACGGGTGCGACCGCGCGCGGTGAAACTGTTCAAGAAGCCGGTGAAGTTGCCCCTGAACGCAATGTTGCCCAAGCGTTCGACTTCCACGGGCACCTGCAGTTTTCCACCTTCTATGAACGGTGGTTGTGGAAGTACCCCGAGATCCGCAGCGTCAGTGTGCAGTTCATCCACATCGATCACCATGAAGGTCCCTTTCATGTTCGGCAATCCGCTCAGTTCGCCTTTGCCTTTGAAGTGGCTACGCTCACCGAACCACAGATCCACGTTCCGCCCTTTCAACTCGCTCACTGTTCCACGGAAATTGCCCTTCACGCGTACCGGCAGATCCACCCCACGCAATTGCGGAGCGAACCACGCCACATCAGCGAACTGCAACACAGCAGTATCCACATCGAGCCGCATGTACACGCTATCGATATAGTGCGAGTATGCACGCCAATTCCTTGATGTCATCTTGTATTGGCCCAACAGATCGCTACGCGGCGTGCGCAGGTGCATGTCGTCCACGCGAATACTCCTACCGCTGATGGTGGCTAACCCGGTCAATTCTTCCACACGCAAACCACACTGTTCGCTCAGGTGCAGCGCGGTCAGCTGCACCACAACACTGTCTCCGGCGACTCTGAGATCGGTCCCGGCCACCGTGGCATCGAGTATTTCGATGTGGCTGAAATCGATCGCGGTGGTGTCATGGTCGTAGTTGCCGCTGTTGAAGGTGAAGTGGAGGTTCTTCACGTTGAACTTGCCACAATCGATGGTCCAGCCGGGTGTTGTTGTGGTGTCTTCGTCATCAGTCCCGGACAGCTTGGCAATGAGGAGTTCCAGATTGCTGTTCCGGTCACCCTTAACCGTATTCAGCCTGAAGCGTGCGTTGACAAGGTCCATCGAACGCATGTGTACACGATGGGTGCGTGGGTGCACGCGCCATGTACCAAGGCGCAGCTCGCGCGCTGTGATCAACGTATCGCCCAGCAGATCCTCGATGTATAGGCCATGGAGCTTAACCAGGCTGAAAGGCCTGATCTCGATACGGTCCACACGCACTTCAGCCCCCAAACGCTCGGTGGCCATATCGCTGGCCCAATGCCCCAGCTTCGTTTGGACACTCGGTAACAACAACAGCAAGCATCCCACAAAAACCAACACAAGCAGGACCAGTAACGCGCGGAAGGCGTAGCGCAGGATGCGCTTGAGGATGCGGGCCGCCTTTTTCACTCCTGTTCCGTTCGCCAGTTGAAGACAAGAACCGGACCTTAGCGCCGCCTGCCTTCGTGTTCGGCCAAAAGTAGCCGCCTGCCCTTGCGCCCCACAGCACCCATCATCATCCTCGGTATCGAGAGCAGCTGCGATGAAACCGCCGCTGCCGTGCTCGTTGACGGCGTCGTGCGCAGCAATGTGGTGGCCGGACAAGCTGTACACGCCCAGTGGGGCGGCGTAGTGCCCGAACTCGCCAGCCGGGCGCACCAAGAGAGCATTGTGCCTGTGGTACACCAAGCATTGCAGCATGCCGGGGTAGGGAAAGAGGAACTTTCAGCCATCGCTTTCACACAAGGTCCGGGGTTGATCGGTGCCTTGCTGGTGGGCTCCTGCTTCGCTCGCAGCATGGCGCAGGCGCTGCATGTGCCGCTTATCGCCGTGGATCATTTGCGCGCCCATGCGCTCGCGCATTTCATTGGCGATGCGAACGCTCGACCAGTGCCTGTGTTCCCCTTCCTGAACCTCACCGTAAGCGGCGGCCACACCCAATTCGTAGTGGTGCGATCGCCATTGGATATGGAAGTCATTGGAACCACCGTGGACGATGCTGCAGGCGAAGCCTTCGACAAAGGCGCCAAAATGTTGGGACTTCCGTATCCCGGTGGGCCGCTGGTGGACAAGCTTGCACAATTCGGCGACCACAGTCGACATCCGCTGCCGCTGCCCGCCATGCCCGGGCTGGACATGAGCTTCAGCGGATTGAAGACCGCCTTCCTGAACCTACTTCAACGCGGTGTGACAAACGACCCCGACTTCAAGACCAACGAGGAAGCCCACCTTTGTGCATCACTTCAGCATGCCATTGTGCAGGTTTTATTGAGGAAGACGAGCATTGCTGTTCGGCAGACCGGTATCACGCACGTGGCCATCAGTGGAGGTGTCTCGGCTAACAGCGGCTTGCGCACGCACCTCGGCGCACTAGCCAGCACTGAAGGCTGGGAACTCTTCGCGCCGCCCCTCGCCTACTGCACCGACAACGGTGCCATGATCGCCATGGCCGGTCACTTTCTCTTCCAAGCGGGACATTTCCCGGGGTTGGATGGGGTGCCGAGGGCACGGTTCGTATAGCAAGTGGCCTTGGCGCGAATGGCGGAGGCTGTATAACTCATAGTTCGGCACTATTCCTGTGAAGTGCCGCCCCTCTACTTTCGCCAAATGCAATTGAGGTTACTTGTCGGGGTCATAGTGGTTGTGAATGCTTACAGTGTGCAGGCGCAGGATGCTGCGCAATGGATCCAACGCGGCGATAGTTTGTTGGCGGCGGGCAAAACCACCAAGGCGATCGAGTGCTTCGATCAGGCGGTGAAGTTGCAGGGTGATGCGCGCAGCTATTCGGCCCGCGCGAACGCGTGGTACACGTTGGACGACCCCGATCGCATGTTGGTGGACGTTGACAAGGCTTTGAAGTTGGACAGCATTTCCCCTGAAGCCAATTACCAGCGAGCGCTTTACGCCATGCGCGGTGCGTCTTGGACCACTGCCGAGATCTATTCCGACAAGGCGGTGCGGAACAGCACGAGCGAGCCGCTGCGATCGCAGGCGTTGATCGTGCGCGGCGAAGCGCGCGCCGAACTGCGCCGCAACAGTACCGCCCTGAAGGACCTTGAGGAAGGCACGCGTTTGGTCCCGAACGACGTGGGCGCACTGCGCACATTGGCCCGGCTGTACGATCAGAACAAGCAGCACGACCAAGCGTTGCGTGTGCTTGAACACCTCTGCAAACTGGAGCCGAAGGAAATGGGGCATGTGGTGAACAAGGGATTTGAACTCGCCTTGTTGGGACGCCACGCGGAAGCACTTGACGTGTATGATCAAGCCGCCAAGTTCGATGGAGAAGAACCGGTGCTGCTCAGCAACCGCGCCTATAGCCTGATGGAATTGGGGCGGAACGACGAAGCCATGCGCGCTGTGAAGCGGAGCCTGCACCACGAGCCCGGTAATCCCTTTGCGCTGCGCACCCGTGCAACACTGCACCTGCGACTTGGCGAGCGCCAGAAGGCGTGTGAGGATCTTCAGCTCAGCAAGGCCATTGGTCCGAGCCCGGAAGTGGACGCGCTGATCCTTGAGCACTGCTCAGGGATGAAATAGTGTCCCGGCAGCGCTAGGCCTGATGTGAGGTCAACGTACCACCAACCGCGCGGTACTGACGGAGCCGCTCCGGGCACGAACACGGATCGTATAGATCCCTGCTGCCAAGGATCCCTCAATGCGTAATTCCGGAGCCGTTATGCTGTGAGCGTCGCCAACAGCCCGACCCTGTGCATCGAAGAGTTGCAGACTTCCACCGATCGCCGCCGGTGCGGAAATACTGAATGATCCATCGTTCGGGTTCGGCCACACATTCACCGAAAAGGCCCCCAGTTCCGCTACACCGGCACCGCTCAGTTCCTCGACCTCGAACTTATCCAGACCACCCTCGACCAAGTGACCGGGTGCCTCGTCAGCAATACTCACGATCAGCTGCATGTTGGCCGTTGGCGCTAACAAAGCCCAGTTGTTCCAGTTGCGCACCACCCACGAGCCCATGCCTGTAGTTCCGTCATCGATGAGCTCTATCAACACGGTGTCGATACCGTTGGCCAGTGAAACGATCATCTCGTCGTTCACGGCACCCTGCCCACCATCGTTGAAGAACCAGCGGGCGTATCGCACCGATGGCGACATGTAGCCCGTGAGGTCGAAGACCGGACCGGTCAACGTGGTAGTGCCATCGTCCACGTCATCGTCCCCTGCACCTCCACCGCCGTTGCCTGTGATATAGGCCTTGTCACTACAGTCATTGGTCACATCCACATCGCTATTGCATGGGTCGCCTTGGTACGCGGTTCCATCGGGCTCGACCCGCTCCCACGCGCCCGAGTTGGCATCACCGACCTCGCTCCAACCGAAATCGAACGTGAAGTCGTCGTACCAGCCCACCGGAAGTTCCACGGTGATCAAGCCACTGTTCTGATCAAGCTGCTGCACCGGCAGGCAAACCGTCACATGACCCCAATGACCGGCCGTGACCACATAGTTCCCCGCGAACATCGCAGGCACCGTGAAATTTCCGCTGGCATCGGTTGTGGCCGTGTAAGTGAAGTCATCACTCTGCAACTGCACGTCGGCACCCGCAATGGACGTGCTGGTCGTTTCCTCAATGACCTGACCGCCGTATGCGAACGGCACCAGCGGGATCAGTTGCACATCCAAAATGGTCACCTGACCGTTCACCAGTTGAACCCCGGTCACGGTCTGGTCCAAGTAGCCAAGAGCGGTGATCGTTACATCATAACTCCCTGCGGTATGGTAGCCCGTGGCATACGTGCCATCGATCAACGTGCTATCGGCGATGTTCGCCGAAACAATGTCCAAGTGGGCATTGTAGACGGGCGCTGAGGTCTGCTGGTTGGTCACCACACCCTGCAACCAGCAGGGCTGCGTGTACGTGGGACCGAGAATGAAAAGCCCTTCCTCAATGTCACTTGCCAATATGCGTCCACTGGGCAGATATGGGAACACGCCCCAGCAACCATTGAAGCCCCCACCACTGAAGTTCGGCGACGTGTCGTAGTGACCCACCTCGACCACATTGTGCGGATCGCTCACATCGTGGATGGTGACACCGAAACTGTAATAACTCGTTACCACATTGTCGTGCAACCAATAGGTGTTGTGCGCGATAGCATCGCTGCCAGGGTTGCTCTGCGCCCGATCGATCTCCTGTATGTTCTGCGGGTCACTGATATCGTAGCTGCCGATATAAGAATCATCGCGCTCGTCCGTCGTGAAAATGAAGTCGCGGCTGTCGTCGGTCCAGAGATTGTGCGTGAACTCGCTTGGCGTGATCTGTGTGCCAAGCAACACCGGGTTCTGCGGATCGCTCACATCCACTATGCTCATGAAGCCATCGTAGATATGTGCGCCATAGAACGTGTCGCCGTGCGCGTAGCTGTCGTGCACGTACCAATCATCGTAGGTGCCCACTTGCACGGGGGCCATCGGATCCTGTGTAAGGTCGTACATGATCACGCCCCCGTTGCCAACATCGCTGCCGTTGAGATACAAACGGCCGATCGTTTCATCAATGAACAGCGAGTGCATCGTCTGCCAAGTGAACGAACTGTCCACAATGGCCGGCAGATTGGTGTTGCCCGGCAGTGGCGATAGATCAATGATGCTCAATCCCCAATCCGCCTCCGTGGTGATGTATGCGTAGTCGCCATAGGTCTTGATCTCGCGCCAAATACTTGATGGCCCGGGCATGAAGAAGACCTCGAAGGGATTCGCGGGATCGGTGACATCAACGATACTGATGCCGCCCGACATCGGGGCTCCGGTCCCGTTCACGCCTACGATCGCGTACTCGTTGCCCACTTCATCAGCATAGCCCCACAGGTTGCTGAGGTTGCTGTTGTGTAGAGCTTGGTAATCGACTTGGCCCAACAGGTCGAGGTTGTAGTTCTGAGCGGCAGCGCAGCCAATGAGCAGGCCTGTGAGCAATGTGGTACCGATACGCATGGGCAACAAGGTTTTTGAAGGCGGCCGAATGTAGGCGACCAAAGCCTCCACCACCTTACCGCTCCTTGTTAAGTCGCGGAACGCTAGCGATGATATTGTGCGCCTTACTCGACCACAAGTCTGGTGGTGCCCACTGCTCCGTCGTTGCTGCGCACTTGCAGTACGTACACTCCGGCATCGAGGGCCGTGTTGATAGTGGCAGCACCGGAGTAGAGCCTGTAGTGCGCAACCTCCCGCCCTTGCAGGTCTGTAATCCACGCGAATATCTGCCCGGTAGCATCCGTCAACAGGTTGAAGCTGCCACCATTCGGGTTCGGCCAGATAGTGAGGCCCAACTGCGGTGCGACTTCCGCAACTCCGTCAGCAACATCCTCCCGGACTTCGAATGCATCGAATGCGCACTCGAGCACATGGCTGCCAATGTCGTTCGGCTTGTGCGCCCGCACCACCCATTGCATATCCGCCGCCGGCTGCACCACATCGGCGATCACTACACTATCGGCTGTCCAGAGGCTCATGTTCTGGTTCGGATGGACGGACGTGACGAAGTGATCCGTGCCTCCAGTGCGCAGGAAGAAAGTGAGCGAATCATCCACCGTTCCATTGAGTGAACCATCGAAGTACCAGTACTGCCATGCTACCAAGGGGTTGGTGAAGCCCGTGACGTCGAACACCGGTGATACCACCACCGTCTCCCCGTTCTGCACATCGTTCAACCCGATGTCGGCACCATTGCCGGTGAGGTAGCACTGGTCGGCACAGTCGCCCTGCACATCTTCTTCCGGTTGGATCTCGAACCCTTGGATCTCTTGTCCAATGGGCTCACCACGCTCCCATTGTCCTTCGACGGCGGTGCTGTTCACAGTCCATCCTAAGCCGAGCGCGAAGTCATCACTGTAACCTGGCTGTAGCGTGATGGACACAGGTGCCGAATTGCCGTCGATCAGGGCAGGTGCCATGCAGTTGGTTCGCCAGCCCCATGCCCCTGCCACTACCTCATATGTATCCTCGAACATGGCAGGCAGCGTGAAATTCCCAGCAGCATCGCATTGCACTTCGAAGTTGTATTGATCGCTGTACAACCGGACCAAGGCATTGGGCACGCCGAGCGTGGTCACCGCATCGGTGACGGAACCCGAATACGAGAACGTTGCCAACGGTACCATCTGTGCATCCTGGACCGTGATCGTTCCGTTCGACAGGACCACGCCACTGAGCGTAAGGTCAGCGTATCCGATAGCGGTGAGGAGAACATCGTAGGTGCCCGCAGTGTGATAGCCACTGGTATAGGTGCCGTCAATGCTGGTAATGTCGGAAACACCAGTACCCGATATGGATACCTGCACGCCGTTCACGGGCATTGTAGTGTTCTGGTCCGTAATGGTGCCTTCCAACCAGCACGCGCTTGTGTACGTAACGCCTAGCACCCGCAAGCCACCTTCAATGTCGCTGATGAGCAAATTGGTGCTTGGCAAGAACGGGTAAACTCCCCATGCTCCGCTGAAGCCGTTGCCCGTGGATGGCGACGTATCGAAGTGGCCCACTTCAACAAGATTTTCCGGGCGGCTGGCATCGTACACCACACAACCGAAGGTGTAGTAACTCGTTACCAGATAGTCGTTCAACCAATAGGTGTTGTGCGGGATGGCACCGCTGCCACCATCGCTGCGCAGCCGGTCCAACTCCTGAATGTTCCCCAAGTCGCTGATATCGTAGCTGCCCACGTAGGCGTTCGTCACCTCATCGGTCGTGAACATGTGATCACCGGTATCGTCCAACCACACGTTGTGGCTGAAGTTGTTCGGCGTGTTCTGGCTGCCGAGCAGCACGGGGTTCTGGGGATCGCTGACATCCACGACCGTGATGAAACCATCGTAGATGTGAGCGGCATAGAGCGTATCGCCCCGAACGAAACTGTCGTGGCAGTAGTACGGGTCGTACTCACCGATCTCCACTGGATTCATGGGGTCCTGCGTCAGGTCGTAGATGATCACGCCGCCGTTCCCGCGGTTGCTTCCATGAATGTACAAGCGGCCAGCGGCCTCATCGATGAACAAGGAGTGTGAACTGATCCAGCCGTTCCCCACGAACACGTTCACCGGCAACACCGTGCTTTGCGGCAAAGGCGATAGGTCGACGATGAGCAAGCCAGCGCTCGCTTCCGTGGTCACGTAGGCGTAGTCGCCGTAGGTCTTGATCTCGCGCCAATCGCTGTTGGCCCCGTTAAAGAAGGCGACTTCTAACGGCACAGCCGGATCGGTGACATCCACCACGGCCAACCCACCGGTGTTCGTTTGGTTCGGATCGCCGTTCACACCGATCAACGCGTACTCGTTGCCAAGGTCGTCCACGTACCCCCAAATATTGCTGAGGTTACTGTTGTGCGTGCTCTGGTAGTCGATGTCGCCGAGCAGGCTCATGTTCACTTGGGCGTTGGCGACAGCGGTGGCGAGCAGCGCTGAGCAGAGGAGTAAGCGTGCGGTCATGGTAGGGTGTTCGGGGTCCGGAGCACCAAGGATAAGGTGAGCCGAAGATGTATCGGTCTACGATCGATGAACGGTTGCCTTCCACCCATGCCCGGTACAACGGAGCAACATCCGCATGCGTGGCACCCATACTTTCGGGCGCGCTCTACTATATCTCCAAGCGCCATACCGACAGCATGAAGCGGATCCTCTGCCCCACCGACCTCAGTAGCACCGGCGATCACGCCATCGACACTGCGGCGAGCATCGCCTCCCGGGCCGGCGCCCCACTGGATATTCTTCATGTGGTGCAGACTTCCGCTGCCCGCGATGAAGCCGCCACAGACTTGGCCCAGATCGCCGCAATGCTGCGCGCAAAAGGCATCAATTGCGAAGGGCAGGTGCGCGAGGGGGACATATTCCACGCCATTCCCGAAGCCATTGCAGCAGCGGATCACGACCTGATGGTCCTAGGCACGCACGGGCTGCGCAACCTGAAGCAGAAACTGCTGGGTGCTGATGTGCTGAAGTTGGCGCGGAAAGTCAAAGTGCCGAGCGTCATCGTACAGGAACAAGCCTCATTGAACAACTTCGAGCGCATAGTCATGCCCGTGGCCGGCCACAACGATGTGAAGGGCCTGCTCGATGCTGTCTGCAGTATGGCCAAGATCCACGGATCGGAGGTGCATGTGTTCCAAGCCATGCGGCCCATGGACCGACCGAGCGACCAATTGCTGAAGAACAAACGCGATATGCTTATCCGGCTTCAGGAGGAAGGCATCAAGCATATCGAAGCGAATGTTCCACCGGAGACCTTCTCTGTGGGATACGCACAGCACATCATCGGATACGCCAAGAAGGTCGGTGCCGGATTGATCGCTGTGATCGCCGATGCTTCGCCCGATATGACGCACTTGGCCGATGCCGAGAAAGAGCGGATGCTCTTCAACGATGCGCACATCCCTGTCCTCTGTGCTCGGGACGGAAGTCAGGTGAAGTGAGCCGTCTTCCGCTTCTGGGCTGAGATCTCTGGTTTTCTTCTCGGATTCCGACAACGAGTTCCGCATGCTGCGGGCTTCATGAAGGTGATTGCCTTCCTTGAATGCAGATCCCTGTCGGCGAATTTGCCTCTCAGGAATCTAAGGTTATTCGGCAATATTCAAGCTTCCCTTTCCAGAAATAGGTCTTGAAGCTCCCCATTGAGCTTTTGCATCTCTGGCGAGGACGCTAACACAAATTCCTCGCGTTGCGTCTCGAGAGTGCTTGTACCGTCAAGAACTCCGAAGATGCTTGAAACGGTATCGACCGAGACTTGACGAAGTACCTCGAAAAACACCAGTCGGCTCGCTTCATCCAATGAGCGATATAGCACCAACGCACGCTTCCAATAAGCATCCGTAACACGAGCATCAGCAGATTCAAATAAATCCTTGTAGAGCGCAACGTTACCTTCTACAACCGCTTTTCTAATCTCAGCAACGAAGGTCTCCGGTGTCATTCTGGTGTCCCTTTGTAGGCTCGTCGTAGAAGGTAGATGCAGCGATTCGATTATCCCAAGGAACTACAGTTACTGCCCCTTCATCTCCAACTGCCTCCTTTCCTCCTGCATTGGGTTCGGCTTTTTCCACTCGCGCTCTTTGAAGACATCGAATCGTGTGGGCACCATGCGCGGCGGCCAACTGTTGTTGTTGAGGTCGCAGTCCGCTGTTTCCAAGAAGGGGTCGAGTGTGACGCTCTTCACTTCTTTGCGCTTCACGAAGACTTTGCTCACCTCGTCGCTGGTCTTCCAGATCTCGGCAGGGATACGCTCAGTTTCCTTGGTGCCGTCCACGTATTCCCACTCCAGGATCACGGGCATCACCAAGCCGCCGATGTTCTTGAAGGAGAGTTCGTAGAGGTGCAGTTCTTCGTTCAGCAGTGCGAGTTCTTCAGGCTTCAAATTCTTCTTCCACTTCTCGAATTCAGCCAGCTCCTTTTCGGTAGCCGTCAACGGATCGAAGCGGTTGTAGAAGTCCTTCGTGCTAGGGTCGCGCTCCACCACCACTTGCGCCACGTCGGTCTTGTTGCGCTCGCGGCTCAAGTCGGCCACCTCGCGTGACTTGTCCTCGCGCTTCAGCTTTTCGGCCTGCACGGGATCGCGCGGATCCATGCGCTTGTACTTCAGGTTCTCGATGCTCATGTCCACATGGTCGGTGGTGTAGAACCAACCGCGCCAGAACCAGTCGAGGTCAACGCCGCTGGCATCCTCCATGGTGCGGAAGAAATCCGCCGGTGTGGGGTGCTTGAACTTCCAGCGCTCGCAATAGGTCTTGAAAGCGTGGTCGAAGAGTTCGCGGCCCATGACGGTCTCGCGCAGGATGTTGAGCGCCGTGCAGGGCTTGCCATAGGCGTTGTTCCCGAACTGCGTCAGACTCTCGCTGTTGGTCATGATCGGCTCGATGCGCGCCTTCACCTTGTCGGGCGCGGCGTTCACATCGCCCTTCATGTAGTCCACGATGTTGCGGGGCTTGCCGCGCCAGCTAGGATAGTCACGGTCCCACTCCTGCTCGGTGAGGTATTGCACAAAGGTGTTCAGTCCTTCATCCATCCACGTCCACTGCCGCTCATCGCTGTTGATGATCATCGGGAAGAAGTTGTGGCCGACCTCATGGGTGATCACGCCGATCATGCCATATTTCGTCCGTTCGCTGTAGGTGCCGTCCTTCTCCGGACGCCCGCCGTTGAAACAGATCATCGGGTACTCCATGCCGATCTTGTCGGTGTGGATGCTCTGCGCCACCGGATAGATGTAGTCGCAGGTGAACTTGCTGTACGTCTTGATCGTGTGCGCCACCACTTTGGTGCTGTACATCTCCCACAATGGGTTGCCCTCTTTCGGGTAGAAGCTCATGCAGAGCACGTTCGTGATCTTCGGCGCCATGCCCACGGGCTGGTTCATGCCGTCCCAAATGAACTTGCGGCTATTGGCGAAGGCGACATCGCGCACGTTCGTGGCTTTGTAGGTCCAGGTCTTCTTCCCGACCGATTTCTTCGCGTCAGCGCTCTTCGCTTCGTTCTGCTTCGCTTCATCGGGCGTTACGATGAAGACCGGTGCCGTGGCGGTGCGGGCCCTGGCCAATCGTGAACGCTGCTCGGCAGTGAGCACTGCGCTTTCGTTCTGCAGTACGCCTGTGGAAGCCACCATGTGGTCACCCGGCACGGTGATGCTCAACGTGTAGTCACCAAAGTCGAGCGTGAACTCGCCCGCACCAAGGAATTGCTTGTGCATCCAGCCGCTGTAATCCATGTACGCGGCCATGCGCGGGTAGAACTGCGCTATCGTGTATATGTAATTGTCTTCTTCGGGAAAGTACTCGTAGCCGCCGCGGCCGCCCACCTTCATGCGGTCGTTGATCCAGTTCCACCACTCGACCTTGAACGCGTATGTCGCGCCCGGTGCCAATGGCTTCGGCAGGTCGATGCGCATCATCGTCTTGTTGATGGTGTGCTTCAGCTTCGCCCCGTTGGCATCGGTGACCGAGGTGATCCTATAGCCGCCTTCGAAGGGCTTCACCCACTTGTTCACCTGATCGAGGCTCACGCTGTCGCCGATGGTGCCCGTGCGGATCTGGTTCGCATCGCTGCCCGGTTCGAAGATGTTCTGGTCCAGTTGAAGCCAGAGGTAGTCGAGTTTGTCCGGACTTTGATTGTGGTAGGTGATCGTTTCCTTGCCGGTGAGTTTCGGCATGGGCCCCGTGGTCTCATCGATCTCCACGCTGATGTTGTAGTCGGCCTTCATCTGCCAGTAGGCATGGCCGGGCGCGCCGCTGGCGGTGCGCTGCTCGTTCGGCGTGGGCAGTTCCTGATCCAACTGGCGGAACTTGTCGCGGCCGTAGCGTTGGTCCTGTTGAGCGAAAGTGGTGCAAGCGGCAAGAAGGCCGAGGACAACAAGGGGGTGCCTGTTCAGCATGTTGGCGAATGTAGAAGCATCCGCGCGCCGGTCACCCTCCCCGCTCCTGCCCCACCTTTGCACCCCATGAAAACGGCGCTCCTTTCCATAGGCCTCCTGCTCGCTGTTGTGCCCCACGATTTCTTCGTTTCTATTCTCACCATTCGTCACAGCGACACGAAGAAGACCCTCGACCTGACGTGGCAGATGACCGCCCACGACGTGGAGCACGCCTTGGCTTCGGTTGCCGAGTTGAAGCTGGCATCGCAGCAGGAGCATCCGAAAGCAGACAGTCTCTTGAACACCTACTTCAACCAACACCTGCACCTCTTCCAAGAAGACCGGGAACTATCATGGAATTGGGTGGGCCGTGAGATGGAAGGCGAGAATCTCTTCTGCTACATGCAGGTGGAAGGTGTGCACGACGCCAATGGCCTTTCCGTATCGAACAGTCTGTTGCAGGATGTCTTCGCTGAGCAGCAGAACCTGGTGCATGTTGAGGGCGAGAACCTGCCGACTCAATCCTATACGTTCGGCAGGGGGGCATCGCCGCATTCGTTCACATGGTGAGCGGGCCATGGACATCAACCTTCGCACCATGCGCTTGACAGACGACCAGTCGCTCACTATTCAGCTGTTGAGCTTCGACCGGCCTGATACCTTGACCGAGAGATTCTATTTCCTGGAGATGTCCACCCTACAGGCTACTACCCTTGTCAATCCCGAGAGCAGGATTATCCGCGCTGAAATCTGTGCATATACCAAGGAGAACGTCTTCATTTCCCAGAATGATATTGAGGGTTTCAAGACTATCGCCGATTTCAATCACTTCTTCCTTGATCACAGCGACTACTACATCCAAAACTGTGAAATTGAGATTGAGACCGGGCTGGAGATAAGCAGCCACGACGACGGCGAAGTATCGATCCGCTTGCAAAAAGAAGGACGAGATCGTCATCTCATCAGGACAATCTTTCAAAGGTTCAACCTCAAGGATGAGTTGCTCTCAACCCTGACCGATCACCCGGGCCACTACATCGCAATTGACGGGAACAGCGCAGTGGTCACGAGTTATGCCAGCTTCGATGATTATGTGAAGGCCTCGTGGAATTTACCTTAATGACCCGCCCAGAAAAAGCCGCCTTCGTGTCGAAAACCTTGGCGAAGCTCTACCCGCGCACCACCATCCCGCTCGACCATGAGGATCCCTACACCCTCCTCGTTGCCGTAGTCCTCAGCGCACAATGCACGGACAAGAAGGTGAACGAGATCACGCCGCTGCTCTTCGCGAAAGCGCGTACGCCGCAGCAGATGGTGAAACTGGATGTGAAGGAGATCGAAGACATCATCCGGCCGTGTGGCCTGTCGCCGATGAAGAGCAAGGGCATCCATGGACTTTCGCGGATCATCCTTGACGAGCACGGAGGCAACGTTCCGAAGACCTTTGCGGCATTGGAAGCATTGCCGTCGGTGGGCCATAAAACCGCGAGCGTGGTGATGTCCCAAGCGTTCGGCTTCCCGGCATTCCCCGTCGATACGCATATCCACCGCCTCGCATACCGGTGGACATTGAGCACAGGCAAGAGCGTGGAGCAAACCGAGGCCGATCTGAAGAAGCTGTTCCCGGAAGACACGTGGAACGCATTGCACTTGCGGATCATCTTCTTCGGTCGCGAGTATTGCCCTGCAAAGGGGCATGATGCGCGGAAGTGTCCGATCTGTTCGCACATTGGCCGGGCAGAGTTGTTCAAGTGACATGAGCGCCATCGGCTATTACCTCGCCCTGCCCCTCCTCTACGGAGTCTCGTTGCTGCCTTTCCCATTGCTCTACCTCTTGAGCGACTTCACCTTCTTTATCATTTACCGCGTATTGGGCTACCGCAAGGCTGTGGTGATGACCAATCTCAGGAACAGCTTCCCGGAGAAGAGCGAGGAAGAACTGCGCGGCATAATGAAGCGTTTTTACGTGTGGTTCTGCGACCTGACGCTGGAGACCCTGAAGACACTGACCATCTCACCGGAAGCGGTGAAAGAGCGTGTTGCGTTCCCCGATGCACATGTGTTCAAACCTTTTGTTGATCGGAAGCAGAGTGTCATCATCGTTATGGGGCACTACGGCAACTGGGAGTTGGCCGGCGCGCGCTTCGCTGTGGAGCCGGACCTGCATCAACTCATAGTCATCTACCATCCGCTGCAAAACCGGCATTTCGAGAGACTCATCGTCCGCATGCGCACGCGTTTGGGCAACCAGCTCTACAGCATGTCCGAAACGTTCAAGGCAATGGTGCGCGATCGCGCGCAACTAACGGCCACTGCCTTTATTGCCGATCAAACACCGGCACCTGAAACCGCGTACTGGACAACGTTCCTCAACCAAGACACACCCGTGTTCACGGGTACGGGCAAGATCGCGAACAAACTGGGCTATCCGGTGATCTACCTGTCGATCAGACAGCCACGCCGTGGACGGTACGAAATGTGCGCGGAAGTACTGGTGCCCGACCCCAAGAACACAACGGAGGAGGCGATCAACGAACTTCACACCCGACGGCTGGAAGCGGACATCCGCAATAAGCCCGACCTTTGGCTGTGGACACACCGCAGATGGAAGCACAAGCGACCCGCATAAAGGACAAAACCCCGTTGGAGGGCAAGGACCTCATCCTGGCCACTCGACGCTTTGCCCATGAACAGCGGGGCAAGAGTTGGATGCACTTGGGCGTGGCGCTGGTCGTAACTGTTGCCTTCTACTTCGGTGCGCTGCTGCTGCCGACTTGGTGGTTGAAGGCCATCAGTGGCGTGCTCGCAGGATTGGCACTTATCCGCATGTTCATTCTCTACCACGACCACCAGCACAAGAGCATTCTTAACCGCAGTGCCGGGGCAGGCGCCTTCTTCTGGTTCTTCGGCGTTTGGATGTTGAGCCCCCCGAGCATTTGGAAGCGCAGTCACGACCACCATCACAAGCACAACAGCAAGCTATACACCACTAGTATTGGCTCATTCCCGGTCGTAACGGTGGAGAAGTTCAGATCACTCACGCGCATGGAGCGGTTCACCTATCTCTTTATCCGGCATCCCTTCGCGGTGGCTTTCGGCTACATTTTCGTGTTCATCATCGGCATGTGCTTGAATTCCTTCATCAGCAATCGCGCTCGCCATTGGGACAGTGTGCTCACGCTGGTATTCCATGCGGCATTAGGCTGGGTGAGCTGGTACTTCTTCGGTTGGCAGGGGTTGGTGTTCGCTTTCTTTCTCCCCTTCTTGGTAACCTTCGCGTTGGGCAGTTATTTGTTCTATGCCCAGCACAACTTCCCAGGTACCGTGTTCGCCGACAAGGACGGCTGGACCTATGTTAAGGCCGCAATGGACAGCAGCAGCTTCATGGAAATGAGCCCTGTGATGCAGTGGTTCACCGGCAACATCGGCTTCCACCATGTGCACCATTTGAACGCGCACATCCCGTTCTATCGCCTCTCCGAAGCACACAACGCTATCCCCGAACTCGTTCGGGCAAAGCGGACTTCGCTACGCCCACGGGACATCATCCGTTGTTTCCGTCTGAAGGCTTGGGACCCAGTGCAGCAACGCATGGTGGGCCGTCGCGAGCTCTTTGGCCGATAGATCGATCACAAGAATGCCGAAAGCCCCTTCACGGGAGAGTGAAAGGGATTCCGTTGAAAAGGTCGTTACTCAGTTGAGAACGATGGCCACCTTGCCAATTGGCGGGGCGTCCACGATGCGCAGCGCTTTTGAGTAGCCGAGAATGTCTTGCAGCGTTTCCGAGCGTGGTCCGGCGTGCGGGTCCAAGTTCAAGAGATTCCGAAGATCACGCGTTGGACGTTTACGAAGGGTAGAATTCCTCATGCGGGATATGTTGGTTTGTGGTGTATGAACGGCCTTGTTGCTCTGATCATTGTATACCCCGTGAAATTCGCGCGACCGGTCGCGGTCCATGCCAAAAAGGAAGTGGCGAGTGAGCGGGATCACGTTCCGCCAACTCGCCACAATAGCCTTACGAATGTCGGCTACACCCGTTCCAAGATCATTTCGTGCTTATCGATGAGCTTCCGCATGTTGATGAGGGCATAACGCATGCGGCCCAACGCAGTGTTGATGCTCACATCGGTATGGTCCGCGATCTCCTTGAAACTCATGTTCAAGTAGGTGCGCATGATCACCACCTCGCGTTGTTCAGCAGGCAGCTGATCTATTAGGCGACGAACGTCGTCATCCACCTGCACGTTCACCATGCGTTGCTCAACGTTCTTGTCGGGCTGGCATACAGTGGCGAACACATCGTGTTCCTCGTTGCTCCGCAGCATGGGCATCTTCTTGTTGCGCCGGAAGTGGTCTATGACCAAGTTGTGGGCAATACGCATCACCCAAGGCAAGTACTTGCCCTCCTCGTTGTATTTGCCCCCTTTCAGGGTGTTAACCACCTTAATGAACGTCTCCTGAAAGAGATCTTCGGTGGCCTCCCGCTCACGCACCATCAGGTAGATGTGGCTCCACACCTTCCTCTTGTGGCGATGCAGCAGGGTTTCGAACGCGTGTTCGTTGCCCTGGGTATAGAGCATCACGAGTTCAGTATCGGACAATTGCCCCGACGGATCGGGGCGAAGACGCTTTACCAGCATGACCTTCCCTTTAGGTTAGAACAGAGGAGCAGGGTAGAGGTCTATGCGTAGGCGTCGGGGGTTAAGTGTATCGAGGAGGAATTCCTTTCAGGTCGTTGGACGGAATACAGACCGGTCCGGTTGCTTTAACGAACGATTCGGGGGCTTATTGTGCGCTCCGTAAAAATTTCTTGGTCGACCCAAATGTAGGCCGGTATCCGGGAGTTCCGCAACCTCCCCCCTCCCTGAGGATGGAATGTTCGGCGCTTCCGATACATGTCCACCGGTAGCTTCGCGCCCCCGCCAGCGAAAAATATTCGGCGAGTACAGAGCGATCAGATGCCAAAAACGATAGGAACCGTGGATAGGGCCGCAATGGTGGCGGCTTCCAGCAGGCCCAAGGGAGTTATTCGCGTGGAGGGTGCAAGGGTCCACAACCTGAAGAACATCTCGGTGGACATCCCGCGCGGTAAACTCACTGTGGTAACGGGGCTCAGCGGTAGCGGCAAAAGCAGCTTGGCATTCGACACACTATACGCTGAAGGTCAACGGCGGTATGTGGAGAGTCTCAGCAGCTACGCGCGCCAGTTCATGGGCCGGTTGGAAAAGCCCGATGTGGACCGGATCCTGGGTATCAGTCCGGCGATCGCCATCGAGCAGAAGGTCATTACCAGCAATCCAAGAAGTACGGTTGGCACCAGCACAGAAGTTTATGATCACCTGAAACTGCTGTTCGCCCGCATCGGACGCACGTTCTCCCCCATCAGTGGCGGTGAGGTGAGGCGCCACAGTATAGCCGATGTGGTGGCCGCGGTGGATACCTATCCCTACGGAAGCAATGTCCTGATCGCATGCCCCATAGTGGTACCAACAGGGCGCAGCACGCCTGAACACCTCGATGTGATCCAACAGCAGGGGTTCGCACGGATACATACGCCAACGGGGATCGTCCGCATCGAAGAGGTCTTGGCGCAGAAGAAGACCCCGCCCGGGCCGTTCAACTTGGTGATCGACCGCATTTCGGTCGCCCCGGGCGACACTGAGAACGAGAGCCGCATAGCCGATAGCGTTGAAACCGCATTCCACGAAGGGCTCGGGGAACTGCTGCTCATCGGGGAAGAGGACGGCAAGGAGCGTCATCTGCTCTTCAGCGACAAGTTCGAATTGGACGGGATGAAGTTCGACGAGCCCAGCACGAACCTGTTCAGCTTCAACGACCCTGTGGGTGCTTGCCCGAAATGCGAGGGGTTCGGGAGCATCATCGGCATCGATAACGACCTGGTGATCCCCAATAAAGCGCTCAGCGTGTACGATGAATGCGTCGCAGCTTGGAAGGGTGAGAAGCTCAGCGAATGGCGTGACTCGTTCATGGAGAAAGCCGCAGCGCATGGATTCCCGATCCACCGACCCTACCGCGAATTGACCAAGGAGCAACAGGACCTGCTCTGGCATGGCACCAAGGGCGTGAAGGGCATCGACCAGTTCTTTCTCTATTGTGAAGAAAAGAGCTACAAGATCCAGTACCGCGTGCTCATCAGCCGGTACCGCGGTAAAACCACGTGCACCAGTTGTATGGGCGAGCGCCTACGTCGCCCGGCGACCTATGTGAAGATCGCTGGCAGGCATATAGCTGAGTTGACACGAATGCCTGTGAAGGACTGTCTGGTCTTCTTCAGGGATTTGCAACTGGAAGCCAACGATGAGAAGATCGCTGCACGGCTCCTGAAGGAGATCACCAATCGTCTGGGATACCTGTGCGATGTCGGACTTGGCTACCTCACGCTGGATCGTCGCAGTAATACGCTGAGCGGTGGCGAAACACAGCGCATCGACCTGGCTACAAGTCTCGGCAGCAGC
>CADECG010000065.1 GCA_902825795.1 uncultured Bacteroidota bacterium | reverse complement strand
AGCGGCACCGCCTCCTCGCTGCGCGTTTCGCAGGTCCATGCCTCGCGCGTAAGGGTTATGTACAGGGCTTGGTAGCGCGTGGTGTCGATAGCATCCATCATGCGCTTGGCGCTCTGCATGCTTATTACACGCTCGCCGGTATAGCCGCCGCGGAACACGGCGATCAGGGGTAGTTGGCTCATTGGTCGTCCCGACCTGGCGGGAAGGTGAGCGAAAAGTACCGGCGCCGGAAGTCGCGCAGTGCCGTTGGCCAGCGGACTGTTAACGGGGGGGTGTGGGATGGGGCTTGGGGCTACCGGTCGGCATCAGGCAGTTTCGCCGAAATGGAAAGTGAAAATCACTCCTTACATCAGCGTCTACAGGGGTCTAAAGCCCGCCGCGAGTCATTGATAAATCGACGGGCGGGGGAATCCGTAACGGAAACTGAATACTGGTTCGGAGGCTGAATGAATCCGTCCGGATAAGCGGAACGCGCTTGTATGTTCCCATTAGCCAGTCTAGAACGGTCAACATGTTGTTCTGTTGGTGATCAACTTCTGAAAGCGAGTCCGCGCTCAAACTATAGATCGCTGGGATGTGAAAACGCTCAATGGTATCGCAGTATTCAAGTATCAATTCGAAGTACATTCCATCTTCCATCGTGATGCTTGGTTCCTGATACGTCTTGTACAGGGCGATGTCGAATTTCCGAGTCAGCGTATCCCACGATTCCTGAGAGAACCGACCAACGTGGTAGCCTTGGACTTCGCTGTAATCGCCGCCATAAAATTTGTACAGTAGACTGGTATCTAAATCAACGGCCAAGAATGGACACTGACCATAGCAACCTCCTGTAGCAAGCGAAACTCTGGTCAAATCACTTGTCGTGTCTTTGAGCGGAGTTTCGAATGAACATGCCATGAATAAAGCGATCACGGCACCCGAGAGGAAGGATTTTGTTGTGGGCATTGTACTGCCAAGGTAGACCGCACCGGCACCGCCTCGGGTGTGCCCGCCTGGGTACGAAGCGCGCACAGCGCCGACGTTCGGCCCCGTTCCGGGTCGATGACGCTACCCTGAGTGTTGGCGGAGCAGTTTCACCCGTTACTGGCCGCCACTTAGCAACACCAAGTTCATGGTCTTGCCGCCGGTGCGAAGTAGCACTGGGTCCAGATCGCCGCGGTAGACGTTCAGCCCCGTGGACAGCGCATGGCCGGAACGGTAGTCAGCTCCTTCGGGCAATGGCTTGGTGGTGGTCAATTCGCCGCTTGCTTCAATGGCCGTCGCCAGGATCACGTACTCCCTAGGGTCCGGCCCCGATGGTGCTGCCGCAACGCCGCGTGAATGCTGGTCGTTCGTGGCGATCATGCCCTGCCATCCGTTGTACAGGAGAACGGGCCGATCGTTCACCCTTGCGACAACCAAACTGCCGAACCGGTTGTACGGATCGGTACCCATGATATTGCGATTGATAACACTGGCCGCCAATGGTTCGCCAGTGGCGGAGGTGCACAGCACCAAGCAGTTTCCGGTCTCCTCTGAATAACCGTTCTGGCCTGTGCCGGAACTGAAGGCTTCGGCCACCATGACGTAGGTGCCGCTCGCGCCCTTGCCGAACCATCGCGTTGACAGGTTAGGGGTAACCCGCTCTGCCAATTCCGCGCGCACCTCCGGCGTTACTTCGGGGAGGCCCAGTTTCGCGTAGGCACGCAACGGTGGTCCTCGCAACTTCAGTGCGGTCGCAACGTCTTCGGAGAGCGGGCGCACGCTGTACGGTCCAACTGTGCCATCCGCACTGATCCAGCAACTGAATAGCGCTGAACCGGTGCCATCCGCCAAGCTCGAACTACCTGCCACAAGCACGCGTCCATCGTCCGCGGCCATGGCGCCAAGTGTGCCGAGCATGGCTCCCTCCGGTTTGATCCGGTGCGCACCGGCCGTTCCATTTTCCAGTCTGTACACGATGCCTTGCGGGCCTTCAACCTTCGAAGGGCACCCGCGCCCCTCGCAACCCTCCAATATCGATATCACACAACGACCTTCGGCCGTGAAGGATGGGAACAGCGAGGGTTCATATTCCATCGGCACGTCGAAGTGGGCGTTGCCCATGGTCAGTGCCTTTAATTGCCGATCCAATAGCAAGTACACGAATCCGTCGATCGACTTGGCCCTTTTGCCGGTGAAGGCCGTAACGAGAACAAATCGCTCATCGGGGCTCGAATGCACCAATTCACCGTACAACACGTGACGATCGGGCCGGTCGGACGCCAGGGTATCGGCACCACCAACTTTAAAATCCGATCCATCATCTTGAAAGGAGCACGAACGGACCAAGAGTTTCGCACCCTTGTGGCTCACTTGCAGAACGTATAAGCGTCCATCGATCGCGGTGAACAACTCGGGACCATCGGCTTCGGGTTCATTTATCGAGAACTTCCGACTGGTCTTGAAGTCCTTGTCGTATCCCTCGAACTCGAGAGTGGGGTCGAGGTCGATCGTACCGACACGGAAGCTCATGTCCACCAGCCCCACCCACGTGCGACCGGTGCTGGGGTCGAAGGCTACGAAGCGGTCCAAAAGCATATCGCGGGGCCGCAATGGATGGCCATCGACCAAGGTGATCTGGGCATGTGCAGGCGACCCGCACTGCAAGAGGATGACCAGTAGCATTGCATTCATCCAATAGCCAGCACGAGGCCTTGGATCCGTTCGCTTTGAAATGCATGCACCTACCATGTTGTTGATGGCTTGTTGATCGAAACGAATATCGTGGTTTCGAAAACTTTGAAACGGTGTGATCCGCGCAAGCGTTGTTTTGAATCACACGTTGCGGGGTAGTCCAGAGTAGTCGAGCCAGGAGGCCCTAGACCCGAAAGCGCACTCGGGGAAAACCCGAGCGCGTGCGCCGCGATAGCCGAGCGTTTGCGGGGGCGTGCGCCGCGACAGTCGAGCGTTTGCGGGGTTGCAGAGCTACTTCGCTGGACAGTCGGGCTTGGACCAGAGAATGCGGCTATTGGAGGGGTTCACATCCGAGTACTCCACAGTGAACTTCAAGCCGATGCATGCCTTGGACTGGATACAGTTCCCAAAGCGTTTGTCGTCGTTTGACATGGATATATAAGCTCTGTCATCCACCCAGTATTCATACCGTGTAACGGTGCCGCTATGCCCCGAACGATCATGGCTCACGATGGTACCGCATGTGATAGCCATGTTTTCATCAATATCGGATTTGCGCATTCGAGAGGTCACGAGATCATACACGAAGTATATCGCCAAGCCTATAGAGACGTATACCCACAACGGCTTGCCGAAAATTGCCTTCATGCCATCCGTGCTGATGCGCTCAGGTTTTTCCCGAGTGCGCCATCGAGCGGCGCCCTCTTGCCCCGCGAGTTACGCAAACACAGCCGAGCGCGTGCGCCGGGGTTCTTCACCCGCACTAACTCGGCTGTCGCGTGCGGGCAGGCGCTCGGCCCCGTTCCGGGACGATGACGCTACGCCGAGCGTTGGCACGCGTTCGTCAACCGAGGCGGTGGGGGGGATGCTCCGTTCTCATTCTGTGCTCTCAGTGCCTCTGTGGTGAAAGCTTCCGCAGCCCGCCCTCAGACCTGTCTATCCGAACCGCTTGTCCCCCGCCTTCCATCCCCTATTGTGCGGCTCGTCACGCACAGGGACGAACGGCGGCTTGGCGCTGGTCATTTCGTGGTGTAGAAACCAACCATAGAAGACACATGAAGAAGTGGATACCCGTAGCAGCGGCGTGCATCGTTTTCACCTACGCGAAGACGAATGCGCAAGTGACGGTGGATGTGCTGGAACCCGCAGCACTGGAAGGCGATTACCAGCACACCTGGGCCGAACCCGCCGCCAACAGTTGGGCAACCCCCGATATGAACGATGCGGCCAACACGGTGGTGGATACCGTTGCGCTCGCCCTCGATGGCACGGCCGGCGACAGCCTCTGCTGTGCGGCCATTGCCAACGCGGCGGCCATCAATGGCAAGATCGCGTTGCTCTATCGCGGCACGTGCGATTACAGCGAGAAAGCGCTGTTCTGCCAGAACGCTGGCGCGGTGGCCGTGGTGGTGATCAACAACGTGCCGGGCAATCCGGTGGGCATGGGCGCGGGGGCCATCGGTACGCAGGTGACCATACCGGTTTTCCAGATCACACAAGCTGATGGTGCGCTGTGGCGCGCTGCGCTGGACAATGGCACCACCATGGTGGCGTTGCTCGGCAACAAGAACGGTTTCTACGGGGACGATATCGGCTTCCAGCCGGAGGGCATGCTGCTGCCGCCCGGCCTCAGCTATCCGGCGTTGTTGGCAGGCGATGCCAGCGAGTACAACTTCCAAGTGGGCGCATGGGTGTTCAACTTCGGGCAGAACGATCGCACGGGCGTAACGCTCACCGCCACCGTTAGTCAAGGTGGTCCGGCCCTTTACACCCAAACCAGTTCACCGGTTGACATCGCCGCTGGCGATACGGTCTTCATCCCCTTGCCCGACTTCAGCCTGAACAACTACTCGGGCGGTTACCAGTTGCTGTACACCACCAGTTTCGCGGGAACCGACGAGCACTTCGGCGACAACGAGTACCCGGTGAACTTCCGCATGGGCAGCGAATACGCCTTGGCCCCATGGGACGATGCGAACAACTGGCCCATCAGCACCACGGGCATACAACCAGCGGCCCCGGCTGGCAACTTCACCAGTTGCATCCACTTCCAGGATGCGAACGCGAGCCGCATCGGCGCAGCGGGTTTCCATGTGTACGCCACCAAGAACCTGCCCGGCACCATGCTCGGCGAACTGCTGACACTGACCGTGTACGAATGGGATGAAGTCTTCACGGGGTTGAGCGATCCCAACTTCGGTTTCAACGTGATCACACCAGTTTCAGAAACGGAACACACTGTAACGCAGGACACCAACATCTACCGCAACTACGTGGCGCTGAACGACCCCATCGTGCTCACCGACGATATGCGCTACCTGTTCTGCGTAACGGCGTTCACCAGCACCATCTTCCTCGGCTACAACGAGGACTTCGACTACAACACGAACGAGGTGATCTACGATCAGCCCACCAGCCCCAACCAGAACGGCTCCAATTGGTTCATTGGTTTCGTGGGCGACCCCGTGAGCACCATAGCGGTGCGCACCGTCCCCGCCGCCAGCATCGGCATAGAGGAAGTGCCGAACGCCATGGTAGCCGCCTACCCGAACCCGAGCAGTGGCCTCTTCAGCCTGGAGCTGGAAGGGCAGGGCCCAACGGAGATAACGGTGAGCGATGCGACCGGTCGGGTGGTGCTGAAGCAGCAAGCGACCAGCGCGTTGCACATCCTGGACCTGCGCGATCAAGCGCCGGGCCTGTACGCCATTGAACTCCGCAGCGCCAAGGGAAGGGCGAGCGGAAGGCTTTTGGTAGAGTAAGAGAGTAGTGAGTCGCGAGTCGTGAGTACTGAGGCGGGCTCAGGACTCACGACTCATGCTTTTATCGGAAGAAGACTCGCGACTTGCATTGGTGCATTCGTCGGAAGAAGACTCACGACTCGTTTCTAGTCGGAAGAAGACTCACGACTCACGACTCGCGACTCACGACTGTGAACTACTCACGACTTTTTGAACGAATCACTACATCTGGGTATTGATGGAGCCCCATCGATAGCAGGACTTTTGGACCGTAGACCAAACACCTGCCGTCATGAAAACCCGCACCGCCCTTTTCGCAAGCGCATTGTTTGCAGCCACGCTCGTGAATGCCCAAGACTTGGCAGCGATCGATCCCGCTGCGCGCGTTGATGAAGCCGCCCCAACGGCCTTCGACCTCAGTGCCACTAAACGCCTCGAACTGGAACTGGACAAACAGATCGACCGGTACGTGACCTATCCATACGTGCAGCGCGAAGCCTTGTACGGTGCGGTGGTGGTGACCTACGTGGTGGATGCCGAAGGGAAGTTGCGCGTGATGACCAGCGAAGCCACCGACCAGCGCCTGTTGGACCATGTACTGGCGAAACTAGAACGCATCGACGTGGGCGAGAACCCCAGCGGCCTGTGGACCAAGACCACCGCACGTTTCGTATTCATGCCCCAGCAATAGGCGAAGGCAGAACAGTGGAAGGTTGCCTTAGCTCCACCAGCGAGCATTTCCGTAGCTCTTCCACGAGCAGCAGCACGGCCCCGGACCTCCGGGGCTGTGCTGCTTTCGGCCCGATATCTTCGCCCGCCGCAATAAGCCCGCGTCCGTGACGTAGGCTGTTCGGGCAAGAGCAATGGCATCCGCGCGCAACCGCATCCTTCGTTTTCTGGCACCCGTGGTGGTGGCCCTGTTGCTGCTGCTGGGCGGCTTCCTGTGGATGGGCAGCTACACCCGCCACAACGAGAAAGTGACCGTGCCCGACCTGAAAGGCATGACGCTGGAAGAAGCCAAGAGCGCCTTGACCAAGCGCGGCCTGGTGGCCGAGGTGATCGACAGCGTGTACAACGACGAGCTGCCCAAGAGCAGCGTGGTGGACCAAGAGCCCGATGCCGATGCCGAGGTGAAGCCGGAGCGGCGCATCTACATTACCATGAACGCCAGCCAGCCGAAGATGCTGAACATGCCGGGGCTGGTGAACTTGAGCAAGCGGCAGGCGATCAGCACGCTGGATATCCTGGGCATCAACGTGAAGGAACTGGTGTACCGGCCCGATGCCTGCGTGGATTGTGTGATCGACCAGCTGTACAAAGGCAAGACCATTGCCCCGGATGAACGGATCCGTCGCGGCGAGAGCGTGACCTTGGTGCTGGGCAGCGGGGAGAGCGGCGAACGCGTCCCTGTGCAGGACCTGCGCGGGCTGACATTGGCCGAGCTGGGGGCCGTGCTGAACATGGCTTCGTTGAACTTGGGTGTGGTGGTCGCTTGCGAGGCATGCAATACGGCCGCCGATAGCGCGTTGGCACGCGTGTACCGCCAAACCCCCAGCCCCGGAATGAACAACCGCATCGCCCTCGGCGGCACCATCGATGTGTGGCTCACCAGCGACACCACCGGCCTGGCGCCGGATCGTGCGCTGCTCGATTCCCTGATGCGGCGCGATACTTTGAACAAGGAATGATGAAGACTAGTCCGCTCCTGTTGCTGCTGGCCCTTGGCGCCGGTGGCGCGAACGCCCAGACCGATGCCATCGGTCCGTTGCATGCGCAACCGCAGCAGGCCATTCACCAGCGCGCGCAACTGAAGGCGGGTGTCAACGAGTGGTTCATCTACCAGTACCTGCCGCAGGAGTTGCCCATCATGGACGATTTCAGCAAGGACCGCACGCGGCACCTCGATGCCGCCAGCAGCGACGGTGATGTGACCTTGCAAGAGACGGTGTACCAGCTGGTAGTGGGTGGTGTGAGCACACCCGACATGACCTTCATGTTGGACCCTACCTACACGTACACCTTCGATGTGCAGCCGGATACCACCATCATCGACACGATCGAGAACCCTTCGGTGAGCGTGGTGTTGAACGACCTCGATGCGTATCCCGTCATCAGCCAAACGCTCACGCTTTGGCCGCCCTTCGACATCTATGATTCGATCGGTGTGAACGCCGACACCATCTTCCTGCAACCCGACTACGTGCAGGATTCGTTGTTCGTGTACAGTGTTGCCGCTCAGACGGACCTGTACGATTGCGCTCCGGGTGTTGCGCCGCTCGTCCTGTGGGAAGAGGATGACGTGTTCATCAACGGTACTTACCCAATAGATCCACCGACCGTTGGTGTCGCCACCTTCGAAGGTCTGGACCGCACCGGTTACCCGTACGACTTCGATCAGCCCAATGCCTATGGCCTGTGCGATCAGCTCACCAGTGTGCCGATCGACCTGCTCTATCCGGAGAGCGATTCGCTTTACCTCAGTTTCTTCTACCAGCCGCAAGGCTTGAGCGGCGATGGCATTCCGCAGAACGAGGACAGTTTGCTGCTCCATTTCTACGCGCCCGATGAAGACCTCTGGTACCGCGTGTGGGGAGCGGGATACACAGCAATGCAGCCGTTCGAACAAGTGATGCTGTCCATCAGGGACGTGCGTTTCCGTAAGGACGGCTTCCGCATGCGCTTCAGCAACATGGGCACCCGCAGCGGTGCGCTGGACCATTGGCATCTAGACTATCTTCGGCTTGGGCGTCAACGCACATTCGACGACACTGTGTTGGTGGATCTGGCTTATGTAATGCCCGAAGCAAGCCTGTTGAACCTGTACACAAGCATTCCGTATTCCCATCTGGCAGCGAACCCTGCCCAGTACATGACAAGCAGTATTACTTCACCGCAGAAGAACCTTGACATTACCTCGGCTTTCGTCACGTATGGTTACCAGGTCCGCGAAACCGATGGAACGCTTCTGCATGATTACCCGTTGGGCACGAACACGGCCGCCCCAGCGAGCAGCACCTTCCTGGGCAACTATCCAGTGAGCAACGACGGTTTCATTTATCCCGCGCCCAACACGGATACCTGCGCGTATTTTGATGTTGAGTTCTGGACCAACACCACGCCGGACATCAACCGCTGCAACGACACGATCCGTTTCAAACAGGAGTTCACCAGCTACTATGCCTACGATGACGGCAGTGCTGAAGCCGGCTACTTCGTGAACACGGCCGGCGCCAAGATCGCGCACCGTTTCGACATCCTTACTGCCGACACGTTGCGCGCGGTGCGCATCTACTTCGATCCGATCTTCGAGGATCCGAGCAACAGTTCCTTCCTCCTTACCGTGTGGTCGAGCTTGAACCCGGAGATCATCGTTCACCAGAACGTCAGCTTCAGCAGCCCCGAGTATGTGCGTTGGGGCCCGAACCACTTCGTGGAGTACCCGCTGGATGAAGAGGTGGTAGTGAACGGTACGTTCTACGTCGGCTTCGTGCAGACCACGGCCGCGAAGCTGAACGTCGGCTTCGATCGCAACCGCGACAATGGCGACAAGATCTACTACAAGGTGAGCGGCCCGTTCGCACAGAGCACACAGGAAGGCTCGCTCATGCTGCGGCCCGTCTTCAAGGCGAAGAAGGATCCCTTCCTCGGTGTGGAGCAGCCATCTCTTGCCAACGCAACTGTTTCACTGTTCCCCAATCCAGCGCAGGACGTGCTGTACGTGAACGTGGAGAATGCCTACGGCACCACCCTGCAAGCCGATGTGGTCGATGCGACCGGTCGCTTGGTGGGCTCCGAGCAGATCCGCGGGAACGCTCAGTTGGCCATTGGGCACTTGCCAGTGGGTCTTTACATGCTGCGCCTGCAAGACTTGTCCGGAGCGGTGCTGGCCACAGAGCGGTTCGTGGTGCAGCGGTAATTCTTTCACGCAGGGGCGCAGAGACCGCAGAGTATTCTGTTCCAAGCCCTAGGATACCATCGCCACTCGAGAGGCGGGTCCGCACTGCCTCCTCTGTTCGATCTGCCTTTGCATTTCCCTGCGTACTCTGCGCCTCTGCGTGAGACTCAGCCTCCCTTAGCCGACCTTTGCGCCATGAGCAAGGAAACGACCGAGGACCCGGTCATCGCTGAGACCCCCGACGAGCAGGAGCTTTTCGAGCACCACCGCATCGTTTGCGATCCGGGGCAATCGCTCATGCGGTTGGACAAGTTCCTCGGGGATCATTTGGCGAACACCTCGCGTACCCGTGTGCAGGCTGCTGCCAAGAGCGGCAACGTGCTGGTGAACGGCAAGCCCGAGAAGCCCAGCTACAAGGTGAAGCCCGCCGATGTGATCAGTGTGGTGCTGCCCTACCCGGTGCGTGAGATCGAGATCCTGCCGGAGGACATTCCACTGAAGGTGCTTTATGAGGACAAGGACATTCTGTTGATCGACAAGCAACCCGGCTTGGTGGTACACCCCGGCCACGGTAACTGGACCGGCACGCTGGTGAACGCGTTGATGTTCCACTTCGGCAAGCTGCCCAGTGCGAAGAACCAACCTACCCCGCGCCCCGGTCTTGTACACCGCTTGGACAAAGACACCAGCGGTGTGATGGTGATCGGCAAAACGGAAGAAGCGCTATCGCACCTCAGCCGCCAGTTCTTCGATCGCACCAACGACCGTCGGTACTACGCGCTCGTGTGGGGCGACTTCGCGGAAGATGAAGGCACCATCGAGGGCAACCTCGGCCGCTCGTTGAAGGACCGCACCATCATGCAGGTGTTCGCCGATGGCGAGCAGGGCAAGACGGCGGTAACGCATTGGAAAGTGATCGAGCGCTTCACCTATGTCACCTTGGTGGAGTGCAAGCTGGAGACAGGTCGCACGCACCAGATCCGCGCGCATATGCGCTGGATCGGCCACCCGCTCTTCAACGATGCCGATTACAGCGGCAACCAAGTGCTGAAGGGAACGGTCTTCACCAAGTACAAGCAGTTCGTCATGAACTGCTTCAAGGCGCTGCCCCGCCAAGCCCTACATGCACGGCTGCTGGAGATCGATCACCCCACGACAGGAAAGCGCATGACCTTCGAAAGCCCATTGCCAGCCGATATGCAAAACGTGCTGGAGAAGTGGCGCACCTACACGAACGCGCGGCCATTGGAAGACGACGAAGAGCCGTTCGACAAGGAGGCTGCGAACAAGTTGAAATAGCTAGCTGCGACCCAGCATGTCGCGCTTTTGGTCGGAGTTGTCATCCCGCGCTTGACGCGGGATCTCAGATATCGCGCTACCGCGCCATTGGGGCGTTACAATGGATCATCTTCGCCAAAGATGGAAAGCTGGCTCTGGGTGCCCCAAATGAGCAAGTGGCTCTTTGTCTGCTCGTACTGGGTGGTGTTCATCGCCGCTTGGAAGAATTCATTTCGGCATCGACAATGGAACCGCCTCGTGCTTTGGCTTGGTGGTGCCTTCGCCGTTGGGTGTTTAGTGGTTATGCTCTTTTTTCTGTGGGTGGTCTCTGACTGGCCCATGAACATTGGAGGCAAGCCGAACTACACGCTCTACCACAATCTGCCTGCGACAGCGCCACTGAACATTGTCCAACCGGTGTTAGGGATCATACATATTGCTCTGTGGCTCGGGCTGCCCGTGAGTTGGGTCTATGCGATCGTTCGCATCTGGAAGTCGCGGCGCTCCGGTCTCACTCCGTCCTGATCACCTTGCCGCTCGTAGTGCGCTGGAAAGTCTTGCGTGCCATGATCCGGCGCGGCAACTCGTATTGGGTGAGCACATCCTTCACCTTGTCGAGCACTTCCTGCACGATCTCTTCGGAAGGCTGTTCCAGTTCCACCACCATCATCACCGCTTGCCCAAGCTTGTCCTCCGGGAAGGAGGTGAAGTAGTGCGGATAGGGCACAACGCCCGCGGTCTTCGCCTCCAGTTGTTCCGGGAAGATCTTCAACCCACCGCTCAGGATCACATTGTCGTACCGGCCGAGCCAGCGGAAGTGGCGGTTGTCGAGCAGATCCACAACGTCGTTCGTGATGTGTGCTTTGGTGCTCAGGTGTGGGGTGTAGGCGATCAAGCATCCCCGGTCGTCCTGGTCGAAGGTCACATCGCCCAGCGCGGTGAACATGCTGCTGCGCTCCTTGCAATTCAATTGGCGGATGGCAATGTGCGTTACCGTTTCGGTGCTGCCGTAGGTATGGAACACACGTGTTGATACCGCTTGCAGATCCTCGATCAGCGCTTCACTCACCGGCCCGCCGCCGAGCAGGATGGTGTCGAACTGTGCTTCCACGCGCGACTTGTCCTCCTGGATGGCACGGTGCAGTTGCAGAGGCACCATCGCCGAGAAACGGAAGCGCTCCTTCGTGTTCAGGTTGTCCAGCACGCTGCCGCGCGGGTCCACAGCATGCAGGTCCAGCCCAATGACGAATGCACGCACCACCATCATCTTGCCAGCTATGTATTCGCAGGGCAGGCAGAGCAGCGCCTTGTCGCCAGCGTGCAACTTGAACGACTCGGCAGTGAGGCGCGCGCTGGCGACCAGGTCGCGGCGAGAGAGCTTGAGGTGCTTTGGATCGCCGGTGGTGCCGCTGGTGTGAACGGCAAGCGGACCGGTGTGCAGTACCAGATCAGTAATGAGCACTTCCAATGGACGTGTCCATTCGGCACCCTTCCGGATCTCGTGTATCCGTTTGGCCGCGTCGATGATCGCCGGGCCTTCCAGCAATTCACCGTTGATCGTGATCTTTTGGAAGGTGTTCATCCGGTGTGTGGTTCAAGCGAACAGTCGTGACAAGTCCCAGTCCACTTCGGGGCGGTAGCGCAGTTCGCCTTTGGCGGCGAGCAGGGGGGAGGGGATGTTGTCGGCATACACGCTGCCGGTACCCAGACCTTGCGCAACGCGTGTATCCAACGTTGCGGCCCATTGTGCAACGGCGTTCAATCCGATGCTGCTTTCCAGTGCGCTGGTGATCCACCAACCGATGTTGCGTGCGGTTGCCAATGCGATCCATTCCTCGGCAGCGGCCCAGCCGCCAACGAGGCTCGGCTTGATGACGATGTGCTGCGGCTTCACGTTCGCCAACAGGTCTGCTTTCGCATCGCGCGTGTTGAGGCCGATGAGGTCTTCATCGAGTGCGATGGGGATCGGCGAACGCTCGCACAGTTCCGCCATCACTTCGTACAGGCCAGGTGCGACAGGCTGCTCGATGCTCTCCACCTGAAGATCGGCTAGCCGTTGCAACACATCCATCGCGTTGCGCGCATTGAACGCGCCGTTGGCATCCACACGGAGCGTGATGTCTTTCGCGCTGAACTCCGAGCGCACGGTCTTCAGCAGTTCGAGTTCATCCTCGATCCCGATAGCGCCGATCTTCATCTTCACCGTGGTGAAGCCACTGGCGATCTGTTCGCGGATCCGTTGCTTCATCGTGATCTTATCGCCCATCCAGACCAAGCCGTTGATCGCGATGCCCTGCTTACCCAACGTGAACGCGGAAGGGTAGAGGATCTTGCTGCCGCTCGCGTCCAGGTCCTTCAAGCATTGCTCCACCGCGAATCGTACACTGGGGACATCCACGAGGTCGTCATTGAGCCGTTGCACCCAGTTCGACGTGTCGAGGCAAAGCTCCAGCAGTTTGGTCTTCACATCAGCCGGGAACTCCTTACTGTGACCGGGAAAGAGCGCGGCCTCGCCGAGGCCCTTGACCTCGGGGCGGTCTTCATTCCATGCGATCAGGTACCAGACCGTTCGCGCATTGATCGGCCCTTTCGACGTGCCGAGTTCGAACCTCGGCGTAAGGGTGATCTCCTTCCAAGCGGCGCGGATCATACCGCTAAGATGAGGCCCAAGGAAAACAGCAACGCAGTTAGGAACGTACCCATTGCCAACACCTTGAGTTGGGGATCGAGGGCGCGCGGGTCGGAGGCGGCGAACACGCGTTTCAGGTGAATGATGAACCCGGGGATCGCTAAGAGGAAGAGCCACATCGTCCACGGGCCATGTTGCAGCCAGGTGAAGGCGGTCAAGCACAGGATCCCGCCTATGACCAATACAGTATGATAGATCCGAGCATTTGCGCTACCCATGCGCACTACGAGTGTTCGCTTCCCACTGGCGCCATCATTCTGGATGTCGCGCATGTTGTTCACGTTCAACACACCCGCGCTCAACAAGCCGAAGGCGATCGCAGGCAATAGAACCGTCGATCCGGGGCGGAACGCTTCACCGAAGAGCTGGTTGGTATGCAGGTAGAATGTACCGAGTACGCCGACGATGCCGAAGAACAGGAATACGCTGATGTCCCCAAGACCAGCATAGCCGTACGGATTGCTCCCGAAGGTGTATTTAACCGCAGCTCCGATGGCCCCCAGACCGAGGAGGAGGAACGCGAGCGTGGTGATGGATAGCCCGAGCGCAGTGGTGATCAGCGCACAGCCACTGATGAATGCGAGCAAGCCAAAGATGACCATCGCACGTTTCATCCGCGCAGGTGCGATCGCACCACTTTGGACCGCGCGCTTTGGACCCACACGATGGGCGTTGTCCGTGCCGTGCTGATGATCACCCAGGTCATTGGCCAGATTGCTGAGGATCTGGAGCAACACCGAGGTCAAAAGTGCTAGGACGAATACCCAAGGATGAAAGGCCACCCCTTCGAATATCCCACTGTAGGCATGCGCCAAGGCGCTCCCTACAATAATGCTGCTCACCGCCAATGGCAGCGTGCGCAGGCGGAAGGCGTGGAGCCAGTGCTTCATCTCTACGATCCTCTGTGCCTCCGTGGTGAAGTCATCACGGAAACTTCGGGAACTGCTTGAAGTCCGGAGCGCGATCCTCCATGAAGGCGCTGCGGCCTTCTTGTGCCTCGTCCATCAGGTAGTACATCAGCGTCGCATCGCCTGCGAATTCCATCAGGCCGCGTTGACCATCGAGCTCGGCGTTGAGACCGCGCTTGATCATGCGCAGGGCCATGGGGCTGCGTTGCAACATGATGTTGCACCACTCCACTGTCGTGTCTTCCAGCTGAGCGAGCGGCACCACCTTGTTCACCATGCCCATGTCCTCGGCTTCTTGGGCGGAGTATTGCAGGCACAGGAACCAGATCTCCCGTGCCTTCTTCTGCCCGACATGTCGCGCCAAGTAGCTGCTACCGAAGCCCGCGTCGAAGCTGCCCACCTTCGGGCCTGTCTGTCCAAAGCGCGCGTGATCGGCTGCGATGGTCAGGTCGCAGACCACGTGCAACACGTGACCTCCACCAATGGCATAACCGTTCACCATCGCCACCACCGGCTTGGGGATCTCGCGGATCTTCTTGTGCATGTCGAGGATGTTGAGGCGCGGAACACCGTCTGCGCCCACGTATCCACCGCGTCCTTTTACGTTCTGATCGCCGCCGCTGCAGAAGGCCTTATCGCCCTCGCCGGTGAGGATGATCACACCGATGCTCTGGTCCTCGCGCGCGATCTCCATCGCATCGATCATCTCTTTGGTGGTCTCCGGGCGGAAAGCGTTATACACCTCCGGCCGGTTGATCGTGATCTTCCCGATGCCCTCGAAGTGCTCGAAGCGGATGTCGGTGTATTCCTTGATAGTGGTCCAGGTCCTGCTCATGTTGTTGGTCAAAGATCCACGTTGGGAAGGATCCTCCATGACCCTTGCCTCTCCATGGTACTTAGTGTCTTCAATGGTATTGGATCCAAGATGCCAGATGATCGCACCATTTTTCCCTCTTGCTCCAGGTCTCGGTTCTTGATCAAGAGATACTCTCCGCTCAACAGATCGAACTCGTGATCATCACTTTCGTGAGTTGCCCGATGGAACCGACCACATCTAGCTTCGGTAAGGCGGAGTTGGCCATCCATAAGCTGAAATCCATAGGACCAATACCCTATCCACCAACTGCCCATACTCTTCCAACTTCTGCACCGCATGAAGAGCTTCCCGTTCTCTATGCTTAATTCCGAAAGTGGCTCGTCATCGATCGAGTCGAAATGAAGCGGAATGAAGCGATCGTTCTTGGCGAAGACTGAGAATCCACCCATGTCCGAACCGAAGAGCACGACAATGCTTCTTGGCTGCGCCAGCACTGTGTCCATGTCAATGATGGACATAGCACTGTCAACGGCCTGAATGACCAGCACGAGATCTACAAGTAGGTCTTGGTTTAGATCGCCGGAACATGAGTCCAAGATCGTCCAGCCAGCAGGTACGGCTTCATCCATTGCTCTTACCGTGCTCCCGACCGTGACAGCTGTTGTCTGAGAAAGAATGGTGCACGCAAGCGTCGACGTGAATGCAAGCGTGCACATCATGCGAGCCAACGTGAAGCGCAGACTCATGCGTCGCGAAGCTTCTTGAAATAGTCGCGCAGCACTTTCGGTGAGGTGAGCGCATCGGTGGTGATGTGCAGCACTGTGGGCTTGTCTTGCGCAGCGTAGAGCTTGTCGATGCCGACTTCCGTGGAGGCTTGGTCGTTGGCGTGGTAGTAGGGTAGGTCGTAGCTCTTCACCAGCTTCTCGATGTTCCGCGTATGCGGCGCTTCGAACCACTTGAGCAGGTCAGGGTCTTTGTCCGGCCCATCGATGTAGCGGAAGATGTTGCCACCGCCGTTGTCGATGATGATCACCTTCAGCAAGGGTGAAAGGTGTTCGTTCCAGAACGCATTGCTGTCGTAACAGAAAGCAGTGTCGCCGGTGATGAGCGTTGTGAGCTTCTGCGTTGCATGCGCGGCCCCCACGGCAGTGCTGGTGCACCCATCAATGCCGCTGGTGCCCCGGTTGCTGAACCAACGATGACCGCGAATGCGATCGAACAACTGCACGTAGCGCGCGGGTGTGCTGTTGGCCACATGAACGTCGCTGTCGCCGGGAATGCGGTCGTTCAAGATGCTGAACACCGTCAGGTCGCAGAAAGGCGCGCCGGCAACAACGCGGTGATGCAGACCGCGCGTGCGCTCGTCGATCATCTTCCATGCCTCCCGGTACATGCTCTCGCTGCCCTTCACCGATCCGCTGATCTGCGCGAAGAACACCTCAGGGCTCACAGCGATATCGTGTGTGAGGTTTTGATAGGTGTCGTAATGGCGTTGGCCCACATCGATGTTCCAGTGCTGCGCCGGTTTCCACTTCCGCAGCAACGATTTCACCCGTTTGCTGACGATCGCACCACCGAAGGTGATCAGCACATCGGGCTTCAGGTCGTTCTCGTTCTTCTCGTTGACACCCTCGATCGCGCGGTCGATGCAGGTGATGAACGCTGGATCATCGAGGTTGCTCGTGGCTTCGGTGTGCACCGTTACCTGTGGCAGTGCAGCGAGTTGCAGCAATTGTTTCTTCAACCCTTCGCTCCAAGTGCCTTGGCCGGCAAGCACCATCACCTTCAAGCTCGACGACAATTGATGGATCAACCAGCGCGCATGGTCGGGCAGGATGAAGGACTCCGTCATCACCGGCGCTATCAAGCGCGCCTCTCCGAGCACTTCGGTCCTTCCATAGAGCGGCTCCTCGAAAGGGACGTTCACGTGAACCGGTCCGGACACCGGCAATAGTGTAGCATCGATCGCTTCGTTGATCAGCCTTCCGCAATGCCATTGGCCCAAGTCGTCGTTGGGGCTTCGCGGCAATTGCACGCTGCGCTTCATGTGCAACCCAAGCACGCCCTGTTGCCGGATCGCTTGTCCTTCGCCCTGGTCCACCCATTCCTCCGGACGATCGGCCGTGATCACCAACAGTGGAATGCGCTGGTAGAAGGCCTCGGCGATCGCAGGGCCATAATTGAGGACCGCGCTTCCGCTGGTGCAGATCAAGGCTACCGGCGCGTGCAGCTGTTGCGCCATGCCCAGTGCGAAGAAGGCAGCGCTGCGTTCGTCGATCACCTGCAGGCAGTTGATCCCTTCCTGCTGGTTGAAGGCGATCACCAACGGCGCACTGCGGCTACCCGGACTGATGACAGCGTGATGGACGCCCTTGGCCGCACACAAACGTGCGAGTTCAGCGGCCGTGAAGTGATCGGAAGTTGGCATCCAGTCGGCCGCTAAGATACCCGGCCGTGGCCGAGCACATCGATGGCCTGCGTCCATGTGCGGGCCTTGTGTTCGGTCTCGTTCCACTCCTTTTCAGCAACGCTGCCAGCGGTTATGCCGGCTCCCACATGGATGATGGCCCTGTCGCCAACGGCGTGCAAACACCTGATGTTCACGAACAGATCGGTCCGTCCTGCGGTTTGCCATGGTCCCCAGAAGCCTGCATAGAGTTGGCGGTCCTGTGGTTCGTGCTGCACAATGAATTCCATGGCCGCCTCGCGCGGCACCCCGCATACCGCTGGTGTCGGATGCAGCGCCTTGGCCAACCCTGCCAAGGAACGACCAGCAAGGCGCGCGCTGATGCTGCTCCGCAGATGCACCACCGGACCTGCCGTTATCTGCTCCGGTCCGCGCGCGTGCAGTTGTTCCAAACCTGTGTCGAGGAAGGTGTTGAGGACGCTGCGGGCCACCATGGCTTGTTCCTCGCGCTCCTTCGCGCCCCAGTTCTCGGGTTTGTCCGGTGCGTTTGCCGCGGGCATGGTACCGGCCAGCGCATCAGCGGAAACGCGATCGCCATCGGCTTGCAACAACCGTTCGGGCGACGCGCCGAGCCACGTGCCTGTGATGGGAGTATGCACCAATGCAACGAGCGCCATGGGTCGTTGATCAAGCGCATCGGCGAACAACCACGGTAACAAACCAGTAGCGCAGCGCTGTTCGATGGTGCGCGAGAGCACCACCTTTTCCAACGCGCCATCGCTCATGGCCGCCTTCGCATCCGAAATGGCGGCATCGAACTGCGCGCGGGTCATGGGGGATGCCATCGTTGCATCCGCAGAAGGTGATCCCGCCCCCGACCCGGTGCATCGCTCCATGTGCGCCAGATCCTTCTCATTTCCACCGAACACGATGCGCAGATCCGGGCGAAGGGCCATGATCTGGCCATTGTCCGATCGGAACGGTGCGATCGCGAAGCGGTCCTTCAACTTGGCGAATAATTCGGTCGACACCTGCTCGACCACCGCGTCATGCTGCACCCAGAGCTGCACCGGTCCACCGGGCAACCGGAACGCAGCGAACGATAACCCATCGGCGAGGCACCGGTTCAATGCTTCGCGGATCGACGCGTTCATCGGGTGCGCGCGATGATCAGGTTCGTGAGCCGGCACACTGCGATCAGCGCACCCTGTTCGTCGGTTACGCGGATATCCCAAACGTGCGTGGTGCGCCCCTTGTGCACCATGGTGCCGGTGGCTGTGACCGTACCCGAGCGGACCCCCTTCAGATGATTGGCGTTCACCTCGATCCCCACCACGGCTTGGGTCTCCATGTCGATCAACATGTAACTGCCCGTGCTGCCCAGCGTTTCGGCCAAAGCCGCCGTGGCACCGCCATGCAGCATGCCCATGGGTTGGTGGGTGCGCGCTTCAACAGGCATCGTGGCCGCGAACGTGCCCGGTGCGCTGGGCACGAACCGGATGCCGAGGTGCTCCTGCAGCGAACCCTTACTGATGGTATTGGCGGCGTCGATCTGCTGGGGGCTGAACATGAGCGTGAGTAGGTGGGTAAAAGTAGCCGTGCCACATTTGCGCACATGGACACCGCCCCGTCGCCTTCCCGCATTCTGCTTGTCGAGGATGAAGAGACCTTGCGCAGCACCCTCAAGCTGAATTTCAAGTTGGAAGGGTACGATGTGACCACGGCCACCCGTGGCTCGGAGGCGTTGGACCGCATCCGGGGCGCGCGGTTCGACCTGCTCGTATTGGACGTCATGCTGCCGGACGTGGACGGGTTCACCATCTGCGAAACCATCCGGCTGGAAGGCAACACGACGCCGGTGCTGTTCCTCACCGCGCGCAATACCGGCGCTGATCGGGTGCGCGGTCTGCGCACAGGCGATGATCATCTGGGCAAACCCTTCGAACTGGAGGAGCTGTTGCTGCGCGTGCGGAAACTCCTGATCCGGTCGGGCCCGGGTACTTCCTCGGCACCGCTCGACGTGTTCCCGTTCGCGGGCATGACCATCGATTTCCGCAGCTATGGGATCATCGGGAAAAACGGTCTGCAAAAGATCCTCAGCAAGCGCGAGATCATGTTGTTGAAGCTGCTCATCGAACACCGCGATGAAGTGGTGAGCCGCGAGGAGATCCTGCAGAAGGTGTGGGGGTATGATGTGTTCCCGAACACCCGCACGATCGAGGTCGTATTGCACGATACGACGCGTGTGGACGGCCGGTCCAAGGCGCTTGCATAACTTGCTTCAGCCACGAAAGAGTGGCCCGTTACATCGTGTTTCTCGCCACCTTGGACGATGAACTTTCTACCGAGCTCACGATAAAGCGCCGCGTTCTTAGCCGCGACGCCTTTGGGCGTACAGTCGACAACAAGGTCTGCGCCGCGGGCCATGTCCTCCAGCGAACCGGCGCCGGCTTCGCCGGTCGCGGAATAGACGGGCACGCCGCGATCGCGCGCGACGGCGATGCGCCAATCGCCGGCTATGTCGCAAACGCCAGTCAGCACCATGTCGGCTTGTTGTGTGACCGCGTCGGCGACACGTTTGCCGATCACGCCATAGCCGTTGACAGCCACCTTAATCGTCATGCCTGCCCTCAAGCGCCGCGTCGCCGGCGATGTTGTTTCAGATGATGCGATCGGCGCGCGCGATAAGGTTATAGACCGGCGCGAAGATAAGCGCGGCAAACCAGGCGGCGACTGCGCTGAAGATGCTGCCTTCGATGAGCTGCTCTGTCGACCCGGCTGGTTCAGCGGAGAACAATTGCAGCCAAGCATGCGTGAAGGGCGCGGCAAATGGGGATGCGGCGACAAGCCAACAGGCGCCGTAGCCGGCCAACAGCGTCACCGCCAGCGCGATGCCCAAGGGCAGGACGCCGATGCCAGAGGGCCGTTCGGCGTTTGGTGGCTGGCTCATGGGATCCTCCTCAACAAAGGCCGCTCGCGGGCTCTCTCCCTTCATACGCGCCTCGTCGCAATTTCCCTGGGCGATGCCCTAGAGGGGATCGATTCAACCCGGTTCCAGGGAACCGGGCTCAGCGTGCGTATAGGATTGCGAGCGCGACAAACTGGGCGCCGATCTGCCGCCCTTCCCCGCCTGTCGACCCGGCTTGGCGCGCTCACCCAGATCGCCGCCGAGGGATCAGAGCATGAGCCTGCACGCCCATCATGAACCCGCTTCGCCCGCCCCGCCCGGCGGCCAGCGCCCGCGCACGCCTTGGCTTGTGCGCCTTCTGATGTTCGCCGTACTCGGCGTGGGCGCCTACTACATCATTGCCGAACACGGCGCGCACCTTTTGGCGGCATGGCCGCTGCTTATCCTGCTTGCCTGCCCTTTGATGCACATCTTCATGCATGGCGGCCACGGCGGCCATGGCGGGCACGGTCAAACACAACAGCGTGGCGACGGAGCGACCAATGACTGATCATGCCGCGTTCTCGGGCTACCGGCTGTGGCTTTCGGCCTTTGTCAATTCCGTCTTTTTCATCGTCTTCGCGCTCAGTTTCACCAAGCCGCAAT
>CADECG010000064.1 GCA_902825795.1 uncultured Bacteroidota bacterium | reverse complement strand
GGAAAAATCCCGTTGACCTCCACTATCACGTGGCCCAACAATGGGGAAGCTTACAAGGCGGCCGGTGGCCACCACGGCGTGCCCTGCTTCCAGTGCGGCCTTGGCGATTTACGTTCCTAGGCCTCCTCCAGCACGCTGAACATGGCTTTGCGCTCGTTTTCCAGTTCAGAAAGGAAGGTGCGCAGCTCCTGTGGGCGCACAAGACCTTGAAATCCTATGCCCGCACTAACTCGGCTGAAGGGCGGGCAGGCGCTTGCAGGTGGCGGGAGACATCATGAAGAGACTTGCACATATGGCAGGCGGGGCAGAGCCCGTATAGCTGAAGCGCACTCGGGAAACCCGAACGCGTGCGCTGCGACAGCCGAGGGAGTGCGGGGGTATCACAAGTCGACCAACTGCCATCCTTCAGACAGAGAGACCAACAGGTCCCAGCTCCTTGTGGGTGGTCAGTGCAAGCCTCACCTCATTCTGAAAATGGCGAAGGGCCATGCCTAGTGCTTTGGCCAACATGACTGGAACAGCGTTGCCGATCTGTGCGCCAACATCAGTCTGTGAAGCGCCATAGAAGACATAGTCTGGCGGGAATGACTGGAGAGTAGCAGCCTCACGAAATGAAATTGCGCGGTTCTGCGTAGGGTGGCCATAGCGACCGTTCGAAATGCTGAAACACTTGCAAGTCAAAGCCGGTGAAGGCGCATCCCATCTCATTCTACCATAGACATCGGAATGCCCCGTGTAGTCACCCTTGTGACATTCAAGATGCAACTCCTTCGGCCAGTCAAGCCGACCTCCACCGTTCGGGGGTGTTGCACGAAGCCGCTGCATGTTCAGTTCCGTAACGGAAGAAGCCCGATGATTGGGAATGGTCGGATGGACACTTCCCGCCCTGATGGGTGGAAATTGCTTTATGGCATCCCGGACTGTTACAAAGGGTTGCGCCCCTGGACCGTGGCTGGGCTGCGGCATTGGAGGAGCACCAAAGCGGGATGCAAGGACAACCCAGCGTCGGCGGTTCTGAGGTACACCGAAGAACTTAGCATCCAACGGAGCTTCGGTGAAGCGATAGTTGTGGTCGGACAAAGCCTGAAGGAAGCGTTTGTATGTGCTATTACCCTTGACCTGCGCAATGCCTGGAACATTTTCGATCAGCACATAACCCGGCAAGTAGTCTATGACCAGTCGAGCGAAGTCCCCCAACAGAGTGCGCTGCTGAGAATAGTCACCTTCTCGACGTTGTTTCGTGAACGGCTGACAAGGCGCACAACCGGCGAACAGCACTCGGTCAGGCGATACATTACCAAGAAGGCGGCGTAGGTCGGATACATTCACATCCTCGATTTTCCGATGAAGGAAGCGCGCGGGAGAATTGTTCCGCTCGTATGTGGTATGGCACGCAGCATTTGAATCGAAACCTCCGACAACATCAATACCAGCATCCAATAGACCTCGGGTTAGTCCGCCCGCACCACAAAAGAAATCAACGGCCTTTATCATTTCTATCTGGCTTCTTCTTCGTTGCGTTTCTGAATCAATGATTGGGCCATGCGAATGGTTTCCAATTCCGGGACACCGGGGCGTCCCGCTATTTGAACGTAGGCCCATGCCATTCTCTCTCGGAAAGGGCTATCCACGGATGCAACACGCTTATATCGAAGTGTTGGTCCGATTTGGCTATGGTCAAGGAGTTGTAACTGTTTCAGGTGGACCGCCACCATCGGAGATACAGATGGTAACTCTGGCAAGCAAAACACTCCACCCACCTGGTCGTTGTTGAACTTACGTGCTAATTCTTCTGCGAATTCCGCGTCCGTCTTCTTCTTATTCTGAGCCATAGACGCGGCCTTGAGGAACGACACAGGTGAACGACATTCTGCCACCAATAGACGCTCAAGTGTCCCAGGCCTACCCGCCACCATATCGCACGATGGAGATACTACAACAAAGTAGCTTGCAGATAGATCCTTATTTAAGGTGCTATCCCATAAAAGGTCGCCCATAAGTAAGTCGTCGCCGATGCATGGGTATATGAACTGTTCCCATGGTCTTAGGGCGGATGTTCCTGCACCGTCATCCATTGATGCGGCAACTCGTCGTTTAGAAATGCGTGTAATCAAATCAACCTTTTCCGCGCTTTGCGATGTGTCAATTTCTACAACTCCACAAACATCGCGTAGCGACCTGCTCAATGCCCTGTCCACATCGCGACGCACACTGTTCAGGGCGTCTACGATTGGTTGGAACTCCCTCAAATGAGCGATCACCTTAGAATCGCTTTGAGCCGAGCCCTTCGTCTCAACCTTGAGCAGTGAATGTTTGCGCGCAAAGTCATCATGCTCCGCATCTGGTCTCGCAGTATAGATTACGATTGGACAGAAGTGCTTCTCCCAAACACGATCCTTAATCGTGTCGCCAGGCCGCTCTTCCTTCAATGGATCCAGATAGATATCAAGAACGATGGCATCGGGACGGATAGCTTCAATGTGGTCATAGGCCGTATCGAAATCACCGTGCGTACTCACATGCACTTCTGTTATTTCCTGTTCGATAGACAGCTTGAGCGTCTCCATCGGACCGGGTTGGTCGTCTATGATTAGAATTTTCATGGCTTAGTGCCTAACCCACAAAGGGAAGAGAGAAATGAAACGTTGCACCCCCAAGATCACCCGGTGATTCGAGGAAGATCTTTCCATCGTTGCTTTCCACCAATTCTCCAGCAACTGTCAGACCCATACCCGAGCCAGAGGGCCGACGAGTAACACCAGCACTAAATACCCGACTCAGGTCCTTCTCTGTCACGCCCGGTCCGTTATCGCTTACTGTGCAGACAACCACCGACTTTTCACGCTTTGCCACAATCTGGATGCGCCGTTCGCGGTCCTTAACGTGATGAAGCCAGTAGATGGCATTATCGAGCAGGTTGTGTAACACGGGATAAAGCTCCCCTGGATCAATCCTCAGTTCATCGGGCCCTTGCAGGTCGCTCTCGACGCGGATTTTCCCATTGCGAAGCTGCTCAGAGAAAGTCTCAATACATGCATCTACGGTTTCCTTCAGATGGGCAGTGCGTTTGCCGCGTTTGTAGTTCCGCGCAGCCAAAGGGCGGAAACGTTCAGCTAGCCGTCGCAAGGTGGCAATGGCTTGCTCGGCCAATGCCATACGCTTGCGGAGCAGTTCTTGATCGATAGTCTTCCCGTCCGCCCATTCCTTTGCGTACAAAGCGAAAGCCTCGAGTGCGCTACAATTGTTGCCAACCTCGTGGACTAGCATCTCCGAAATGGTGCCGATTGTCGCCAAGCGACTGTAGTAGAAGAACTGCTTCTCGACTTGCTCAATTGCCTTCTCAGCAGATTTGGAGAAGCTGTTCAAGAGTGGGAGTGCCTCATCGAGAGTTCCATTCTGTGCAGCGAGTTCTTCGACCTGTTCGATGAGCGCACGCGGCGAAAGGTCGTTGAACAGCTCTCGGAGCTTTGGTTCATCCTCCTCCTGGTCGCGGCTCCTTTCTTCCTCCAGCCGGGAGATAATGTCTCGTAGGACACGTTCAAACTCAGCGACCTCTTCACTGCGCGCGAGACGTTCTCGATCGCTGGTGTCATCTATCCCAGGATTCCTGTCGGCAGTTATTGCCACGTATCCGACGATCTGGCTTGTGCTAAGCCGGTTGCCGACCTTGCTCACGCGACGAAGGTCCAATCCTAGCCAATCCCGGTTGTTGTCTGATTTCGGGAGGACAAGCACTGCGTCTCGGTAAAGAGAAAGTCCTTTGAAGGCACGAATCTGCCTGCGGATCTGTGATTTCTTGATCTCCCACTTGGACTCCGCTTCAGCCATGCTCTCTTGGTCCAAATCCCATACGCGAAGCTCAAATTCAAAAGGACCGCAGACAGGCTTCTTCCTCAGTGGTACCTTCTTCTCCTTCAACGAGTCATTGATGTCCTTTTGCATGATGGCCCATTCGATGTACCCGTTGTCTGACCTCCCCTTGCCGGCAATGGGTTTGAAGACGTATTTGAAAGTGAGATCACCGGCTGAACTGAATTCCCCCTTCATTAGATAGGTCGGGTGCTTCAGAAATTTCTCCGTTTCAATCATACTCGCCGTCGCCTCCGCACCAGGTGGTGTGAACCAGATCTCAAAGTCGGCCACCTGCTCGAAAGGCGAGGTCAGCCTTGAGAGAGCTTCGTTTAGGTCCTCCACTTCATCTTCCGCCCAATCCGTTTTCAAGTGGGTTACACGGATCTGGGTGCCTTCGGTCTTGGTAAAGTCATCACCCTTGTAAGGCCGTCGGGTTACGGTACAATCGCTGGAATTCTTCGCTTTTGCCAGGGCTGACCACGTGACATCCAACTGCCAGGCACCCTCAACCTTGGTGCGGGTGATGATGCGCATAGAATCCCCGAGTCGGGCAGCGGATAGCCGGCCCAATCCCTTTGCACCAGTTGAGCGGCGAACCTTGTTTCCCTTCTTGGCCTTGGGATGTTCTTCCCGAAAGGGTGTGGCCACCATGCACCATACTTCATCGATGATAGCCTTGGTCATTCCGCCGCCGTCATCCTCGATTTCGAGATACTGATTTCCATCCCTGTCGACCCCAAATCGCACATCCACCCGATTCGCGAAGGCGTCGTACGAGTTCTTCACAAGTTCAATCACTGCAACAACGTCGCTGGTAACAAGCTCAGACCCTAACGCTTGAAAGACGCGTGGGTGCAACTTGAACGGAACCTCGACAATCCCTGTGTCCTTGCTCATTGTGATAGCCTGGGTCTCCAGAAGGATCTTTCGCGAAGATGCGAAGGCCGAATTGACAATGGTTCGACCCTCTGTGGGTTTCTCTGCACAGTGGATGTGAGCTATTGCTCGCAAGCATTCATCGGGCTCGAAGGTGGATTGCCGAACTTGCCGCAGCACATGGCCGCCAAACGGATAAACTGGACCCGCAATCAACTCCTGATCACGCTCAACCTCTACCACAAGGTGGCGTTTGGGAAGTTCCATGCGCAGAACAAGATGCTCGTGGACATCTCGCGACGCATGGGCCGAACGGATGCCGCGCTGCCTATGAAGTTGACCAATCTCGCATCCATCGATCCGGAGTTCCTCAAGACCGGTCGCAAGGGCTTGCCGGGGGCGAGCGAATTCGACCGCGCGATGTGGGTGGAGTACCACACGAACCTGAATGATCTGGCACCCGAAAGTGAAGCGCTCTTGGCCCAACTGATGACCGGGGACGCCGACGCACCCATCGAAGTGCAACCGGATGGCAAAGTGCTGCGCGTTCCCGAGGGTCCCACTGAGAGCACGGTCTCGGTGAATGTTCGGCGCGGTCAACGCTACTTCCGCCAAGCGGTGCTGAATGCGTCCAAAGGCCGCTGCGCCGTCACCGGCCTTGCGGTGCGTGAGCTCCTGGTCGCCTCGCACATCATTCCATGGAACGCCGCCGAGCAACATCGGCTTGATCCACAGAACGGCATCGCCCTCAACGCCCTCCACGACCGCGCCTTCGATCGAGGTTTGATCACCTTCGATACCGATCTACGGCTTGTGTGCGCCCCCTCGCTCCGCGACCACTTCGCCGAGGCGACCGTGAGCCAGAACTTCAAGACCTACGAAGGCAAGCCACTCACCATTCCGGTGGAAGCCGCCGGACCGAAGGCCGAATACTTGGAGTACCACCGGAACGCTGTTTTCGAGCGGAGGTAGGCCTTGTAGAATGGCAGCAAAACCATCAGCCCAAGCACGCGCTCGCGTGTGCACCCGCCACCCCCTAAACGCGTTCGGCTTTTTGTCCCAGTGTGCTTCAGGTTTGGAGATCTGCCCCAACTTGCTCTTGAACTTGGTCACCTGACTCGGCGGACCAGAAGCCGCTGGCTCAATGAGCACTTGGCCAAGAGCCCAGCGCCTGCCCAGAATTTAATGTGTGCCGAAGTGGAGCTAGATTAGTACCTCCTATAAGATTTGCATGCGTTGGACTTTGAGTTTGTTGAGTGTTCTCTCTGGTGCGTTTGCTTTTAATGTGTCTGGTCAGGGCATCGGTATAAACTCCACCGGCGCATCGCCGGATTCATCTGCCATTCTCGATGTCGCTTCAACTACGAAAGGTGTGCTGCTCCCTAGAATGACCTCCTTGGAAAGACAGGCGATACCTAGTCCTGCAAAGGGACTGTTGGTCTATCAAACGGACGACGACACATGGTGGTATCATGACGGCATCCTTTGGCGTCCGTTCATGGGCAAGGAATGGCTTACCTACACGGTCAATGGTTTCTAATTGGGTTGCTGTTCTCGTCGCTGTGTTGGCTGTAACGAGCCTGCAAGGACAAACACAGTTGCAGTTCAGTCAGGCCTTGTCCCTTGAACTTACTGGAGTGCTCGTCGGCAATTCAAACGATGCCGTGGCGCAGACCCTGAACATTGTCGTTCCCGCGGGGAGGGTGTGGAAGATTGAGAGTGTGCATCACTCTGCAATGCGGAATACCGGTGGAGGTGATGTACCAGTTTTGGGGCAAACGATGATTACGTTGAACGGTGTGTTGCTAGTACCCAAAACGGGTAACAGCCATGCAGGCATTGTTATGTCGCCGATGTGGTTGCCGCCTGGCACATACACCTTGGAACTATGGCAGGACAGCGACGCTGCCATAGTTCAAGTGAAAGCGATCGTGTCTGTGTTGGAGTTTTACAATCTTTAGAGTGCACCCGCCAAGTACGCGCTCGGGTGTGCACCTCGCCGCCGCTTGCCTAAGGCGAGTGGCTTTGGATCTACGGCGACACCCCCCCTCTGCTCTGGTGTCCGCCAAGAGCACGCGACTTGCCGCACACCTTTTACTTTCGTGAAGTACCAAGCCAGAGCGCACCACATGTTGTACAAACGCGCACACCGACAATTGGTTTTTTCCAGTGTCCTGTGCACTTCGTTCACTCAAGGGCTTGCTCAGGAGTCCTGCGTTACGATGGGTGACACCCTGTCCACGAGCTCAATGGACATCGGGCGAGCAATTGGTGCTACGAGTGCTGGACATTACATCCTCGCTGGATCTACGGAGTCATACGGACAGGGTTTGAAGGATATTTACGTTGCCAAGATCAACGGTGCCGGTGATACGCTCTGGTCTACTGTGGTTGGAGGCCAAGGAGAGGATAGCGGTGAATCCATAGCCATCCACTCTGATGATGGCGCGTTCATTTCCGGTTACACCGAGTCTGTTGGACCCACGGGCACGGACATCTTCGTCATGCGGCTGGATGCGAGCGGCGCTCTGTTGTGGTCAAGAACCTATGGGAGTGGTGGTACTGACAGGTCCTTTTCCGTCATTGCCACGAACGATGGCGGGTGTGCGGTTGCAGGGGTCACTGGTGGGGCATCAGTGGTCCTCAAGTTCGACATGTTGGGAGTGATACAATGGGTCACGACGTTGGCCGGCAGCAACCCTATTGCCTATGCCTTGGTCCAAGATCCGAATGGAAACTATCTGGTGACAGGAACCTATGTCACCGGTGTGCTGCTTTCCAAACTTGACTCCTTGGGCAATGAACTATGGCGCCGCACCATCAATCCTGGTGGCGCTGAGGATGAATGCCAATCGATCATTGCAACGTACGATGGGGGCTATGCGCTTGGAGGGTACACTAAGTCATACGGCCAAGGTGATTGGGATATGTATGTGATCAAGTTGGATCCCTCGGGTGCCGTTGAATGGGGAACCACTGTAGGGACATCCGGAGAGGATTATGTAGAGTCTATCGTTCAGGATCCCGACAGCGGTTTCACCATTGCGGGGTCATCCGGTGGTATGGGCTGCCTAGTGAGGTTGGGTTCAATGGGTGATTCGCTGCTGTGGTCCACCGGGATAGGATATGCCGGGCAGAGTACCCAATTGCAAGGGATGCTGAGGACCAATGGTGGCGGTTACGCTTGTGTTGGTCTCACCACGCACTATGCATCCGGGTCTGCTAAACGGTTGCTGTTCTCCTTGTCTAGCATTCACGGGGTCAGTTGTTGTTCACTTCCGTTCATAGCAATGCTCGCCTCCGGGTTCGTAGAATCGAACGAGCTCACGAATGCAACAGTTTCGCAACCACCCATTCCGCTTGCTGCGATGGCACGGGCGCACGGCAGCGAGCGCGTCATACATTGTGCTGATGCGTTCGTTCTCCCAGTGGAACTCATCTCGTTCACAGGAACGGCAGAGGGCAAGAGGGTTCGTCTCAGTTGGTCCACAGCCTCCGAGAGAGACAACGACCATTTTTCGGTGCACCGTTCGAGTGACATGTCATCGTTCCAGCACCTGTTCGATGTTGCGGGTTCGGGGTCGAGCCAAGTAGCTACGGACTACCAAGCATATGATGAGGCCCCAACATTGGGTATCAACTATTACAGATTGTCACAGTACGACCTGGATGGCACAATTGGCTATCAACGGGTGATCGCTGTGGAATTTGTTGGCGATGAGGAATTCAATGTCACCGTCTTCCCGAATCCGGTAGTGGATGAGTTGACCGTTCTTGTATCCGGGGCCATAGTGGGTGCAGCGCATTCAAAGGAATTCAAACTGGAGGTCAACGATGCGGTGGGGCGGCCGTTCATTCGCACGGTCTTCAAGGGCGATCGGGCGCTGGTCGACACATCAGCATTAATGTCCGGAACATTTGAGGTGCGTGTTCTTTCGTGCACCGGTGAGCTATGCCGTGTCGCCCGTATGGTGAAGTTGCGGAAGCGTTGATCCCGCAAGCATCCGCGTGGCTAAGCACAGAGTTTGCGATTGTGTTCCCAAGCTCGCGCTCCCAAAAGCCCCCGGGCGATGCTTCCACTAAGCACACACTCAAGTCAGCACCCAACGGCTCAGTTCAAGCTTCAAGTCAGCCCTCACACACTAACAACCCCTCCCCCGCGTTACCGCTGTACAGGCCCAACGACCACCATGGCCCCACCCAACAACCCTGCGCTACGCGCAGCCTTAAAACGGTACACCGCCAACGCGCGGGAGGAGGATACCGTGGAGCTATTGAAGCTCTTCGGCGACAAAAAATGCACGGTGCTGTTGCCGGTGCGCGTGCTGGACCCGAAAAACGCAGTGCCGGAAATGCCAACGTTCATGGACCCCGTGCTGGGCCCGTTGGTACACGTACACACCATGCGGGGTGAACTGCCCAAGTACAATGGTGTGTACACGGTGCTCACCTGCACGGTGCTGGACCTGATCGGTGATCTGCTGGAGGGCCGGGATGTGGGCGTGGTCTTCGATCCGGAGCAGGACCACGCGGTGTACTTCAGGTTCAACGGCCCGCAATGGGTGGTGCGGAGCGTGAAGAGCATGCGCACCGAAGCGCGGGCAAGTCTCAACTAATGGGGCTGCGCCGCCGGAGGAAGGCAACCTTGGCGTGATGATTGTCATCCACTATACGCCCGCATGCACTTCCTTTGCGGTCCAGCAGACGAACAACCACGAAACCACAACACCGAACATGAAGAAATTCCTCACCATCCTCGCCTGTGCCGCGTTCATCGGCACGGCCAGCGCACAAACCAACGCTGCCAGCACCGCCACTCCCTCGGCAGTAGCTCCCTCGGCGATGAAGGAGCACGTTTGCTCCGCTACCTGCACCCCACAAGCCCATGCCTATGTGCACGGCGAGAAAGGCCATGCTTGCACGGACGCTTGCAAAACGGCTTCCACCACGAAGGCCGCTGGCTGCTGCGCCGGCAAAGCCGCTGGTGCTTCCTGCGCCAAAGGCGAAGGCAAGGCCGAAGCACACACACACGCTGACAAGGCCCACGCGTGCAGCGATGCCTGCAAGGACGGCAAGCACGCTTACGCCTGTGGCGAGAAAGGCCACGAGTGCGGCACCGCTTGCGCCCACAAGCACTAACACGTTAGACCTCCACTGAAAAGCCCCGCGATGAGCGGGGCTTTTTGTTTGGAGCAGCACTGCTGTTCCGTTCGCTGTCGGGCGTCGGCAATCGCACCCGGGCCGGTCCACCACCCCGCCTTCGTGCGCGAAGCGGTAACTTCCTACCATGGATCCACGCACCACCGCCCTCCTCGCGCTCTTCACCGAAGGCCGCACCCGCTTCACCAAGGTGCTTGACACCCTTACCGAAGCCGACCTGCCGAAGAAGCTCGCACCGGGCCCCAACAGCATCGGCTTCCTTGTGCGCCATATCGGCGATGTGGAGATGCTGTTCGCCAAGAACGTGTTCGGCATGAAAGAGGTTCAGGTGCATGCGAAGACGGTGATCGCACAGCACGATACCGGCGAGTGGACCGACCTGGCCACGTTGCAGACCTACGTGCACGAGAGTGCCGCCACCTTGCAACGCGCCATCGCAGCCACCAGCGATGCCGAATGGGAGAGCGTCATCGAAACGAAGGAGTTCGGCCAGAAAACCAAGGCCGAGGCGTTGGGGCGGATCGTGACACACACGGCCTACCATGCTGGGCAACTGGCCATGATCAAGAAATACGCGTTGTAGGTCCCCCGAGGCTGAAATGAAGAAAGGGCGGCCCCAAGCCGCCCTTTCACTGGTTGGTTCCGTACGCTTACAGCAACGTCGTCGGGCAGACGTACTCGGTGCGCGGCACACCGGTCTGCTTGATCCCGGCAAAGCCGCTCTCCACATCCACGAAGTTCTCCCAGCCGCGCTGTTTGAGGATGCTGGCCGCGATCATGCTGCGGTAGCCACCGGCGCAATGCAGGATGAAGGGCTTGTCCTTCGGGAACTCAGCGAGGTGCTGGCTGATCATATTCAAGGGCACGTTGATGGCACCTTGCACATGCTCGCTGTCGAACTCGCTCTTCTTGCGCACGTCGAACACCAACGGTGCGGCCGCGTAGCGCTGCGCGAATTCTTCGGCCGTGATGCGTTGCACGGTATCCACTTCCTTGCCCGCGGCCTTCCACGCATCGAACCCGCCGTCGAGGTAGCCGATGGTATTGTCGTAGCCCACGCGGCTGAGGCGGATGATGCTCTCTTCTTCCTTGCCGGGCTCGGCAACGAGCAGGATCGTTTGTTTGATGTCGGGGATCATCTCACCCACCCACATGGCGAAGTTGCTGTCCAGTCCAATGTTGACACTGTTCGGGATGAAGCCCTTGGCAAAGACACCGGCGGAACGCGTATCCAGCACCAGCGGACGCTCCTCGGTGGCCACCACTTCGAAGTCGTTCGGACGCAGCGCGCGCTTACCACGGGCCATCACCGCATCGAGACTTTCGTAGCCTTGGATGTTCATCAGCACGTTCTTGGGGAAGTAGCCCGGAGGGGGCACCAGTCCGCTCAGCACGGCCTTCTTGAACTCCTCCTTCGTGAGGGTCGGATCCAGCGCGTAGTTGGTGCGCTTCTGGTTGCCGAGCGTATCGGTCGTTTCCTTGCTCATGTTCTTGCCGCACGCGCTGCCCGCGCCGTGGTTGGGGTACACGATCAGGTCGTCGCTCAAGGGCATGATCTTGTTGCGCAGTGAATCGAACAAGTAACCTGCGAGCTTGTCATCGGTGAGGTCCGCGATCACGTGCTGCGCCAGATCGGGGCGGCCCACATCGCCGATGAAGAGCGTATCGCCGGTGATGATGCCGTGCTGCCTGCCATTCTCGTCGATCACCAAGTAGGTGGTGCTTTCCATCGTGTGGCCGGGCGTGTGGATCACTTTCACCGTGGCCTTGCCGATGTTGAACACTTCTCCATCGGTGGCCACATGCGCTGCGAAGCCGGGCTTGGCAGTCGGGCCGTACACGATGGTGGCACCGGTCTTCTTCGCCAGGTCCAAATGCCCGCTCACGAAGTCGGCGTGGAAGTGCGTCTCGAAGACGTACTTGATGTTCGCCTTGTCGGCGGTGGCGCGATCGATATAGGGTTGCACTTCGCGCAGCGGATCGAAGATGGCGGCCTCGCCGTTGCTCTCCAAGTAGTACGCCGCATGGGCGATGCAGCCGGTATAGATCTGTTTGATGGTCATGGGTTCTTGGGGTTCGTTGGGGCCGACGATCGTCGGCCCGTACTATTTCTATGGTGCAAAAGTCCGAGCGCGCAAAGAGTCCATCCTTGATGAACGTCAGCTTACGGCGCTTGTGTAACGATCATCACCCACCCACAACAGCGAAGGCTCCCGAAGGAGCCTCCACTGTTGATCGGCGACGGTACCCCCCTAGGCCGTCTCCAATTGCTTTTTCGCGAGGTAGAAGTCGATGAGCTCGATGCCCTTCTCGTTGAGGCGTGCGTCGAGGTCCTTCAAGGTCTTCGGCGGTGGCACGATCACCTTCTCCCCTTTCTTCCAGTTGAGGGGCATCGCGCAGCTATGGGCATCGACGGTCTGCATGGCTTCCAGAACGCGCATGATCTCCTCCATGTTGCGTCCCACGTTCAGCGGGTAATACATGACGAGGCGGATGATGCCTTTCGGGTCGATGAAGAACACCGCGCGCACGGCAGCGGTGCTGCTGGCATTGTCGTGCAGCATGCCATAGAGGCGCGCCACTTTCATATCGATGTCGGCGATGATGGGGAAGTCCATGTACACGCCCGTCTTCTCGCGCACGGCCTGCACCCACGCGATGTGGCTGTGTATGCTGTCGATGCTCTCGCCGATGAGTTTGGTGTTGCGCGCGGCGAACCACTCCTTGTTCTGCGCGAAGCCGCTCAGCTCCGTGGTACACACGGGCGTGAAGTCGGCAGGATGTGAGAAGAGAATTGCCCAACTGCCCTTGATGTACTCGCTGAACTTGAGCGGTCCGGTGGTGGTGAGGGCCTCGAAATCGGGAGCTTGGTCGCCGATGCGGGGCATGCTGAAGGTTGGTTCCATGGGTGGGTTCATTTGCGGTTACAAATTGACGATCATTCTCACTGGTGCGACGTGATGAATGTCACCCGCCTCGGCCGACCGCCTCACCGCACAAATCGCTCCGAAAGGGTGATGCCTTCGCCGCGCACTTCAACGATGTAGGTACCGGGCGTCAAGTTCCGCAGGTCGGCCATCAACTGCCGTTTTCCGCTCAGCTGTCCGCCCAGGTCCATGATCCACCGGCCGGTGGTATCGACCAGTCGCGCATGGGCGTTGGCGTCAGGTGGCAGATCGAGATCGATGGTCAGCCGGTCGCCACCGTTCAAGAGCCTGAGCGCATCGGCCTGCGGTGCTACCTCCGGCACACCGAGCCCGGCATTCACCAGCAGCACGCGGAAAACCCGCGACGAAGCGGCGCTTTCCACCCCGGTGTTGATGAAGAAGATGTTGCCCGCGGTGCTCTCGATGCCACCGACCACATGCCCCAGCACGATCGTATCCCCAACGAACTGGTCCTGCAACAGGATGCCCGAGGCGTTCTGCGCGGTGGCCGGCCACGGGATGAATTCGGCACCTGCGCCCAAGAGGGCGGGCATCGCGCCGATCTCCGACTCCTGCATGTTGCCCGCGCCATCGCGTTCCACCAAGCTGATGGTGCTCACGAAGGGCACGTTCGGATCGTCCATCAAGGTGCCACCACTGTTGAAATAGTAGCGGCCGATACCACCGAAGAACACCGAACGCATGGTATTGGTGTTCGTTTGGTAGAGCGCCATGTGCGCCGAGTGGTACTGGTTCAACAACTGCTCGAACGCGGGCACCACCGTTATCACCGTGTCGCGGATATCCACGGTGTTCAACCACGGCACATCGCTCGCGTACTGGAACACACCGCTGAACACGGTAAGCCCTTCCACGCCATTGGGGAAGATCTGCGGCAGCATGTTGTAATCACGCCGGTGCAGATTCACGGTATCGACGTGCTCCCAGTAGTTGCTGATGCCCAGGTTCACGCCATCGTCATCAATGGAAAACCGCCGTACGGCGTTGGTGTACTCTTGGATGAAGCCGGGGCCGGAGTTCGGGCCCATGGGATTGTAGCGTCCGATGAAGCGCTGCCCGCCTACCAAGTAGAAGCTGCCGTCCACCAAGCGCATCTGTCCGCCGGTCACCTCCAATTGCGCTGCGGTGATCTGCCGGAAATAGGGCACGATCGTTTGTCCGTTGCGGATCGCATCCATGGCACCGTGCAGGTCGATGGCGGTGAGGTTCGGATACGTGATATGGTCAGCCGCCGTGGCCGAATAGCCGTAGCCACCAACGCAATAGAGCGTGCTGTCGCGCTGCTCGAATTCCATATTGGTGCTCTGCAACTGCTCCAGCATGCTCTGCGACAAGTCGCCGATCGCGGCCGACCATACCTGCCCTGTCACGGGGTCCACCACGTAGGCATTCACATTGTTGTCAGCGGCCAGAAAGGCGAATGGCGGCTGGCGGCGGTGCAGTCCATCCGTGCGGCCGCCGATGATGAACCACTGCCCGTTGTGATGTCCCCACGCGAACGATTGCACACCGGGCATGCCGATGGGCGTGATCTCTTCCAGCACCAAACCATAGTTGCCGAAGGGCTGCGCGTTCATTGAAAGGAAGGCCATCGCAGCGATGACGGATAGACGTGTTCTCATGTGTTCGTTGATGGTTGTTCAGCCTTGTGCCCTGCCGCGGGCCGGGAGCATTCGGTTGAGACGATGCGAACCTATCGCGGTGCGTTCGCTCGCTGGGTGAGGATCCTCACCATCAAGGCCACACGACGAAAATGCGCTGTGCTGAAGCACCGCGATCATGGACACGAACATGCGTTCACGGTGAGGATCGTCACGATGGAACGCGCGTGATCAGCGGACCTTTGTGGTGCGCAAGAGCACCATTGCATTCGGCGGATACCACAACGGCCCATGAAACGGAATTGGATAGTAACAGGCTTAGGCGCCACGCTCGGCGCGGTTGCCGGATGGTTGTACTGGCACTACTTCGGCTGCACCAGCGGGTGCGCCATCACCAGCAGCCCTGTGAACAGTTCGCTGTACGGCGCGTTCATGGGTGGTGTGCTGTTCAGCATGTTGAACCCGACGAACGTGGGTACGAAGACACCGAAGGAGGAGAACAAATGAAAGAGCGACTACTGACCAATTGGGATGCGATGCGCTGGATGCGGCTCGTGTTCGCCATCGTCTTCCTGTTCGCGGGCATCACCCGCCATGAACCCATTGCGTATGCGGCTGCCGCGTTCTTCGGTTTGCAGGCGCTACTGAACATCGGATGCTGTGGCACCGCATGTGCGCCCCAACGCAAGAGCGAAGCGCCTACCACTGATCGAGCAACAACGGAGATCTCCTACGAGGAGGTGAAATGACCATGAGCACCGAACGGACTTCCTTTCATACGCTCATCAACGGCGACAAGCCGGTGGTGGTGGACTTCTTCGCCGAATGGTGCGGGCCATGCAAAATGATGAAGCCGATCCTGGACGAGTTCAAGGGCATGGTCGGCGAGCGCGCCACGGTGATCAAGGTGGATGTGGACAAGAACCCCGCAGCGGCGCAAGCCTATGAGGTCCGCGGCGTGCCCACGCTGGCCATCTTCAAGAAGGGCGAGATCGTCTGGCGGAAGTCGGGGGTGATCAGCGCCGCACAGCTACAGGGCGTTCTTCAGCCCTTTCTCTGAGGCCGGCTTCCAGTCGGCTGAAACGTGCACTTCGATGGAGCCGCGGGAGATGGTGACACGCCCTACCTGCTGAAGCTGGTGCAACAGCCGTGTGATCACTTCGCGCGGTGAATTCAACTCCTGCGCGATGTCCTGGTGCGTCACCTTCAGCACGTGGTTGCCGGTGGCCTGCACGCGCTTCACCAAGTAATTCCAGAGCTGCTCGTCCAACTTCTGGAACGCCACCACTTCAATCGTCTCCAGCAACTCACCGAAGCGCTGGGCCTGGGTATCGTTGACAAAACGGCGCCATTCGGGATACACCATCCACTCTTCCATGTAGCGTGCGGGCACCATCAGCAGCTCGGCATCCTCCTCCACCGTGGCCATCACGCTGCTGGTGCGTTTCGATCCGCTGCACGTAAGCGACATCGCGCACGATTCGCCGGGCATGATGTGGTACAGGAAGCGCTCGCGGCCCTCCGCATCCTGCGCCAGGATGCGCAAGCTGCCCTTCTGCACAATGGGGATGTGGGTGATGGTATCGCCGGTGCGCATCAGCTCCGTACCAGCAGGGAGCGAACGCCGCACGACGACACTTTCGAACTCCCGCTGGAGTTTGGGGTCGGTGAACATGTTGGCAAAGTACTGCCGCTGCCCTCCGCTACTGCACCGGCCCTACTGTGGTCCGATCGGCCACCCAAGATCGCGACTTGTCGAAGCTGAAGAACAGGTTCGCCCAGATGATCTTGCTCAGCGCATAGAACAACGGACTGCCCGCCAGCATCACCAACGCGATGGTGGTGATCTGCGCGCCCACACCGAGTTCGGGAAACAGCACGCCCATGGCAACCCACACCGTGGCGAACACGGCCACCCCGATGGCGTACGACACGTACATCGCACCGGTATAGAAGCCGATCTCCTTCTCGTACTTCACACCACACACGGGGCAATTCGCGTGCAGGTCGCCCACCTTGCTCAACACGTACGGGTGTGCTTGGAAGAACTCACCCTCGTGGCACACCGGGCATTTGAAGTTGAGGATGCTGTACAGCTTGGTGTCTTTCAGGTGCATAGCACAAAGAGACACCAGCTCGCAGGGCCGGGCGGTGAGGATCATCACCGAACGCCTCTTGGCCATGCCCACCCACATCCATGAGGCAGCATTCCGCGCCGAAGTCCTCGCTTCGTCGCAGTTGGCGATATTCGGGGCATGCCATCCCCAGTTCTCCTACCAACGACCCTCTCCATCCCGAGGTGGCTCAAACGCGTATTGCTCGGGTTTGGACTGACGTTCGATCTGCACGCTTCCGCTTGTTTGAATGAATATCAGACGCTCATCACCGGCAAGGTGGATATGGACATTGGCCAGTATTGCCCGCTCTTCCGGAAGGATATCAATAAGGAGGAGCTCGCTGCGGAGCTACGCTTTCTGGAGCGGCTCGACTTGACGAACGAGCAGCGTTCGGACAAGGGTGCTTTGTTGATCTATCTCGGACGGTATGAAGAGGCGATCAGCCTTTACCAAGACCTGCTAGACGAAGGATGGAACGCTTATACCGTGCATTCCAACCTCGGCACTGCGTATGAACTTATCGGCAGGAACGATTCCGCGTTGCTCCATATCAAGCGAGCGCTGGACATCGATCCCACCTCGCATAAGGGATCCGAGTGGATCCATGTGAAGATCCTCGAGTACAAGATCGCCGAAGCGACAGGGGAAAAGTTCTCATCCGTTCTAGGCCTGACGTTCGGTAACCATGCAATACCGAAAACGCCTGAAGGCATTGATCCAGAGCTCTTCCGCGAACAACTGATCCACCAGTTGGAAGAGCGCATGACGTTCGTTCATCCGAAAGACCCGATCGTGGGAGAGTTGTTGTTCGAACTCGGGAACGTACAAGCGTTATTGAACACGGTTGAATGCGCAGTGGATGTCTACGGCTTGCCAAGGAGTACGGCTTCACCACTCCGATCTTCAATATGCGTACCGCTGCATTATCGGCAATGACTGGAAAGGCACGCTTCCTGAACGCTGTAACACCTGCCAGCGACCAAGACGCAAATTGGATCACCTACACGTTCTATAGTGCGCTGCTCCTGATACCAGCATTACTCGTGTGGCTCCTAGTGAAAATGCTACGCAAGCGGCAACGTTGATCTCCGCACCTCACCCCTCGCTGCACATCTTGGCCGGGTCCACCCACTTGTCGAAGTCCTCGGCGGTGACGTGGCCCAAGGCCAGCGCGGCCTGCTTCAATGTGGTGCCTTCCTTGTGCGCCTTCTTGGCGATCTCGGCGGCTTTGTAGTAACCGATGTGCGGGTTGAGACTGGTCACGAGCATCAGCGAATTCTCCAAGTGGCGCTTGATCACCTCCCTGTTGGGCTCGATGCCTTCGGCGCACTTGTCGTTAAAGCTCACGCAGGCATCGCCGAGCAAACGCGCGCTCAGCAGCACGTTGGCTGCGATCAACGGCTTGAAGACGTTCAGTTCGAAGTGGCCTTGCATGCCACCGATGCTCACCGCCACATCGTTGCCGATCACTTGCGCGCACACCATGGTGAGCGCTTCCGGTTGAGTAGGGTTCACCTTGCCCGGCATGATGGAAGAACCGGGTTCATTGTCCGGGATCACCAATTCGCCGATACCGCTGCGCGGTCCGCTGCTGAGGATCCGGATGTCGTTGGCGATCTTCATCAGCGAAACGGCGAGGCGCTTCAACGCGCCGCTCAGTTCCACCATGGCATCGTGCGCGGCGAGCGATTCGAACTTGTTGGGTGCGGTAACGAAAGGAAGTCCGGTAAGCTCCGCGATCTTCTTCGCCACCAGCACGCTGTAGCCCTTAGGTGCATTGAGACCTGTGCCAACGGCTGTGCCGCCGAGCGCCAGTTCGCGCACCATTTCGAGCGCGTTGTTCACCGCCCGCATGCCGTTGTCCAATTGCTGCACGTAGCCGCTGAACTCTTGTCCGAGCGTTAGTGGTGTGGCATCCATGAAGTGCGTGCGACCGGTCTTCACGATCGCTTCGAAATCCTTGCTCTTCTTGGCCAGCGTATCGCGCAGCTTCTTCACGCCGGGCAGCGTCAGTTCCGCGACCAGCTTGTAGGCCGCGATGTGCATGGCCGTCGGGTAGGTGTCGTTGCTGCTCTGGCTCTTGTTCACGTCGTCGTTCGGGTTGAGCACTTTCTGCTCGTCCGTCAACTTGCCGCCTTGCAGCACATGACCGCGGTAGGCTACCACCTCGTTCACGTTCATGTTGCTCTGGGTACCACTACCGGTTTGCCAGATCACCAGCGGGAACTGGTCATCGAGCTTTCCTTCCAGGATCTCGTCGCAGACTTTGCCGATCAGATCGCTCTTCTCCTTCGGCAGTTTGCCCAACTCGAGGTTGGTCATCGCCGCAGCCTTCTTCAGGTAGGCGAACGCCTTGATGATCTCGATCGGCATGCTGGCCGGGCGACCGATCTTGAAGTTGTTGCGGCTGCGTTCGGTCTGCGCGCCCCAGTATTTGTCAGCGGGCACCTTCACCTCGCCCATCGTGTCTTTTTCGATCCTGTATTCCATGTCGTGAATGATCAATATCCAATTTTCAATATCCAATTCTCAACGCGCCGGTTTCCAACTTCGACATTGGATATTGAGCATTGAATATTGGATATTGTTAGACTTTCTGGCTCTGCCCCTGTTGCATCAAGAACGCTTTCAGGAACTCATCGATGTAGCCGTTCAGCACATCGTCGGTGCTGCTGGTCTCGTAACCGGTGCGGACGTCCTTCACCAGCTTGTACGGTTGCAGCACGTAATTGCGGATCTGGCTGCCCCACTCGATCTTCTTCTTGCCCGCTTCGATCGCGCTGCGTTTGCTGCGGCGGCGTTCCAGCTCGGCTTCGTACAGCTGGCTCTTCAATAGCTGCAACGCCTTGGTCTTGTTGTCCAGCTGACTACGCGTCTCGGTGTTCTCGATGATGATGCCCGTGGGCGCGTGGCGCAAGCGAACTCCGGTTTCCACCTTGTTCACGTTCTGCCCACCGGCGCCGCCGCTACGGAACGTATCCCACGTGATATCGGCCGGGTTGATGTCGATCTCGATCGTCTCGTCAACCAGCGGGTACACGTACACACTGACGAAGCTCGTGTGGCGGCGTGCGTTGCTGTCGAACGGTGAAATGCGCACCAAACGGTGCACACCGTTCTCGCCTTTCAGCATCCCGAAAGCGAATTCGCCGTCCACTTCCATGGTGGCCTGTTTCACACCGGCTCCTTCGCCGTCCTGGTAATCGAGGGTGCGCGCCTCGTAGCCGTTCTTCTTCGCCCACATCTGGTACATGCGCAGCAGCATGCCCGCCCAGTCGCAGCTTTCGGTACCACCCGCCCCGGCGGTGATCTGCACCACGGCGCTCAGCGGGTCCTCCTCTTGACTGAGCATGTTCTTGAACTCCAGTTCCTCCAGCACATGCGCGGCCTTCTTGAACTGCGCTTCCAACTCTTCCTCGCTCACTTCCTTGGCCTTGTAGAACTCCAGCGTCACCACGGCGTCATCCACCTCGCGCTTCACATCCTCGTACAGACCCACCCAGCGTTTCAGCTCGCGGATCTTCTTCATCACCACCTGCGCCTTCTTCTGGTCGTTCCAGAAATCGGGATCATGCGTGTATTTCTCCTCCTCCAGGATCAAGCCGCGCTTGTCCTCCACTTGCAGGTAGCTCTTCAGCGCTTCGAGGCGTTGAACGAGGTCGTCGATCTGATAGGTTGTGACCATGAAAAAGCGGCGGCGAAACTAAGCGTTACCGCTTGGGCATCGCGGCGATCGCGCGGCGCACGGCCTCAGCGTCCCAGCCACGGCCCAACAAGTAGCGGATCACGCGCTGTTCGCGGATGAACGGATCGGGTTCCTTCTCCATCCTGAACCGCTTCAGCACCATCGTCTTCAGGGTGGCGCTGTACTCGTCATCATCGATCGTCGCCAGCGCGGCCGTGACCAGTCGCTCCGGGATGTTCTTCGAGAGCAGCGCATGACGGATCATGCTCCTTCCCCAGCCCTTCTGGCGGAAGTGCCCAATGGCAAAGGCTTCGGCGAAGCGGGCTTCGTTCAGGAAATCCTCCTTTTCCAACTGCGCGAGCACGCGTTCCGCGTCGGACCTTGGTAATTCCCACGCATCGAGTTTCAACCGGAGCTCTTGCCTACAGCGCTCCTGACGCGCGCACAGGGCCCTGCACTTCTTCAACGCCAGTTCGCGGTCCATCTGCTTCGATCCGGTAAACCGGGTGGCCGAAGTTCGCTAGCCGAACAGAACGAGCAAGGGTATGCCGATGGTTGGGCACGCCGCTACATTCGCCGCGCATGAGCATCAGCGTCCGCAACATCAGCAAACTCTACGGAGCGCAGAAGGCACTGGACAGCGTTTCGTTCGAGATCGGCGCGGGTGAGGTGGTGGGCTTTCTGGGCCCGAACGGCGCCGGGAAGAGCACG
>CADECG010000063.1:10697-21043 GCA_902825795.1 uncultured Bacteroidota bacterium | reverse complement strand
CTTCCAGTGCGCGAGAATGTGGAAGCGGAAGTGCGCGTGCTGGATGCTTCCGGGCGCGAGGTGCTGTTCACCGTTCGAGCGTTGCTGCCAGGTGGCAACAACATGCGCGTTGCGATCCCCGGATTGCGCGCAGGGTCGTACGTGCTCGATGTGCGCGTCGCCGACGAACGGCGCACCGCGCGTTTCATCAAGGCCTAGGCGATCGACCCAGTAAGAGGTCCATATAGAATCGCGGGTTCTTCAATCGTTCGCGCATGTCCAGATCGTTGAACATGCTGCTGATGGTATCGGCCAGCGCGGGATTGTTGACCGCCTTGTTCACTACGAAGTTGAAGAGCCATGGGTGGTTGGCCAGTTGCTGCAGGCGCGTGCTGATCCCGATCTCCTTGCCCAAGCGCTTCCAAACGCGTTGATCGTAGGTCTCCAGTGCGCTCGAAGTGACCGATCCCTTGGAGCGCAGCACCCCGGCAGCAACATCGGCTGCGTGCATGCCGCTGATCATGGCATGGCTGATGCCCTCGCCGGTGAAGGGGTCTATAAGGTGCGCTGCATCGCCGATCAGCATATAGCCATCGCCGCTGATGGGCCAGCGTTTGCTTGCCAATGGCAGACCCATGCCTTGGATCGGTCCTTCCATCGTCGCATGAGTGAATCGCTCCTTCAGTTGCGGATGTTCTGCCAGCAGTTTGATCATAAGCGCCTTCAGATCGACACGTCGCTTGCGAACCACATCGCTGCGCAAGCCAAGACCCACGTTCGCTCGACCATTGGGCAACGGGAAGATCCACAGGTAGCCGGGCAGCAGCTGCTTGAGGAAGATGAGTTCGATGAAGCCTTGCGGATCAAGGCCGCTTACGCCGCTGTAGTAAGAGCGCACACCCGCGCAATGATGCCGTGGCTCCATGGGCAACTTGGCAATGTGCCGAGCGAAGTGCGAGTTGGCACCGGAAGCGTCGAGGATCAGTTGGCAATTGGCATTGGCAGTTGGCGGTGCGGGATGTACAAGGTCAATGGACCACCCATCGGTCGTGCGTTCAAAGCGTTTGGCTTCGGCCCCTTCGATCACGCGCACGCGCCCATCGCGTTTCACGGCGTCGAGCATGAAGTTGTCGAACTGCATGCGGGGCAGGATGGCGCCGGGCGCTTGTCCTTCACCAGTGTTACGGGAGAATGGAACGCGCAATGATCGCCCGCCGGGCGCTACGAACGTGACACCCCAACTTGGGAGCAACTCGCTCTGTTGTCGTAGTTCGACGGCCAGCGCAGGGTCAAGACGCTCCAACGTCCGCACCACTTTGCCGCTCAGCGCATCGCCGCACACCTTGTCGCGCGGAAAACGCGACTTGTCCACCAGCACCGCATCCACCCCCAGCTGCGCCAACTTCAGTGCTGCCGTGCAGCCACCCGGGCCGGCACCAATGATCAATACCTCAGTACGGATCGGGTTGCTCGTTTCCATGCGCATGCAACTTCGGCGGCGAATACGCTACGCCCTGAACGCCCCATCGTTGAACTGCTCCAAGAAGCGCACATCGTTCTCCCAGTACAACCGCAGATCCGGCACGCGGTAGAGCAACTGGGCAATGCGTTCCACGCCCATGCCAAACGCGAAGCCGCTGTAAATCTCGGGGTCGATACCGCAGTTGCTGAGCACGGCGGGATCCACCATGCCGCAGCCCATGATCTCCACCCAGCCGCTGTGTTTGCACACGTTGCAACCTACGCCGCCACAGATGCTGCAGCTCATGTCCACTTCGGCGCTTGGTTCGGTGAATGGGAAGTAGCTCGGGCGCAATCGGATCTTCACGTCTGTTCCGAAGATCGCTTTCGCGAAGTAGTCCAGCGTGCCCTTCAGTTCGGCGAAGCTCACGCCCTTGTCTACGTACAATCCTTCCACCTGGTGGAACATGCAATGCGCACGTGCGCTGATCGCTTCGTTACGGTAGACACGTCCGGGTGAAATGGTGCGGATGGGCGGCTTGCTGCCTTCCATCACCCGCACCTGCACGCTGCTGGTGTGGGTGCGCAGCGCCATGTCCACGCCGAGGTCCACGAAGAACGTATCCTGCATATCGCGTGCAGGATGGTCCGGCGGGAAGTTGAGCGCGCTGAAGTTGTGGTGGTCGTCCTCGACCTCAGGTCCTTGGCTTACGGTGTAACCGATGCGACCGAACACATCGATGATGCGCTGGCGCACGATGCTGATGGGGTGAAGACTGCCAGTGGGTTCGGTGAGCGCCGGGCGCGTCATGTCCGCAGCTTCTTCGCCGACATTGATCATGGAGACGGACGCGTTCTTCAGCTCTTCGATCCGGGTCTGGGCAGCCACCTTCAGGCGGTTCATCACCTGTCCCAGTTCGCGCTTCTCCTCCGAAGCCACCTGTTTGAATTCCTCGAACAGAACGGTAACAACCCCGTTCCGGCCGAGCCACCGCACACGCAATTGTTCGGCATCGTCCCGGGTTTCCGCTGCCAAAGAGCGCACTTCCTCCTCCAGCTTGGCGATCCTCTCTTTCAGGCTCATGGCTTCAGTACCCGCATGTACATGTGTAGATCGGTCAGGGGTCGGTCATTCTGGTCACAAGCAACCGTGGCTATTCGATCCACCAATTCAAGCCCATCCACCACTTCACCGAAAACCGTGTAGTCTCCGTCCAAATGGGGTGCACCGCCAACGCGTGCATAGGTGGCGACCTGCTCTGGCGTATAGACATACTTGGGCACGGCCAAGCCGCGGTTCTTGCGATCCACTAGCATCTGCAACTCATTAGGCTGCCAACTCTTGCCTTGCACCACATAGAACTGGCTTCCGTTGCTGGCGTTCTCCGGGTCCACTTCATCGCTCGCCGGCGCCGCGCTCAGCGCTCCTTTTTTGTGGATGAAGGCCGGAGTTAGCTCCATTGGGACGGTGTAGCCCGGGCCTCCGTTGCCAAGCGCCACCCCGGCCCGCGCGTTCTTGCTGTCCGTATCGCCACCTTGAATCATGAATGCCGGTATCACCCGGTGCCACAAAAGGCTGTCATACCGCCCTTCCTTCACCAGCTTCAGGAAGTTATCCCGGTGCAAGGGCGTTTCGTTATACAATTCAACGATCAAGGAACCCAGTTCCGTGCGGATCTCAACACGCGGTCGTCCCCCTTCATTGGCCGATGATGCCCCTACGAAGAGGCTCAGGATCGATAGCCCAGCAAGGAGCTTGGCGGCAGTGGTTGGCAGGCGCATGGGGCCTTACGCTACATTTGGTTCCTCGAAAAAACGGGCCTTCCAACGAAGGCCGCCAAAAGTAGCCCAATGACCGCACCCCGTCCTTTCAGCTTGCTTGCTGGCACTATTGCACTTCTCGGCGCTGTTTTCGTGCTGAATTCCTGCAACAAAGTGGAGCCCACCAAGGCCATCATCACTGTGGTTGATGAGGACAGCCATCCGGTTGCTGGCGCTTACGTTAAGCTCTTCGCCAACCCCACCTATCCGCTGGGTGACCCAAGCCGATTGCTGAAAGAGGGCAATACCGATGCCTCGGGCATCATCGTTTTCGACTACTCGGATTTCTACAAACAGGGCCAAGCCGGCTTCGCCGTGTTGGACATCTTTGCGTCTTTCGATACCCTGGCCGCCGAGGGCATCATTAAGATCCTCGAGGAGGAAGAGAACGAGGAGACCGTAGTGCTCGTGCCGGTCACCATTTGAGTCATTCGCTGAAATAGGCAAGGATCGCCTCCTTCATTAGTCTTTCCTGCTCCTTGGCCTCCAAGGGTGGTAGGTCCTTCACCCGTTCGAAGTGCGGCCACCCATCGGGGTCGCGTCCCAGTTCCTTGTAATAGCCATACGGAACGAGCAGCACGCAGATGGCAATGTGCATCAGGTTCACCTTCTCGTCCTTCTTATACGTCCGCACGTCCTGCCCCAATTCCTGCACACCAATGAGGAAAAGGAGACCATTGAGGTCCACCGGCTGGCCGAAGTGTTCGGCTTGGGACTTTAGCAGATCCCTCCAGCGTTTGTCGAATTCGAGGTCCAAAGCGGGATGCGGGGGTCAGGAGGTGAGGGAGATCGAAGATCGTTCAGCGTCTTTTCGGGGCGCGAAGATGTGCTACCGCGCCGGTCGGGCACTACTACCATGGCCCATGCCCAATGGCCGTGGTTTCCGGGTCGCCGGGATCGGTTACTTTCGCCTCCCCTTTTCCGGAAGGGATCCGCTACCAAGGTGAAACCGCATAGTGAGCATACCATTGATTTTGCTGGCCTGAAGGACGGTCAACACACGTTCGATTGGACGGTTGGCGAGGCCTTTTTCAAGGAGCAGGGCGAACAGGAGTTCGAGCACGGCTCGGTAGCGGTGAATGTTACTATGGATAAGAGCGAGGCCTTGTTGGTGGTGAATATCAGCACGGAGGGCACGGTGAACGTGCTATGCGACCATTGCAACGCCCTGCTGGACTTCCCGGTGACCGGAAAACAACGGCAGATCTTCCAGTTGAATTCCACGGAGGACTTCGACGACGAGGAGATGATCGGACTGGACCCTTCGGCACATGCCATTGAACTGGGCCATTTCATTCACGAGTGCATCAGCTTGGCATTGCCCATCCGCCGAGTGCATCCCGCAGGTGAATGTGATCCCGAGGTGGACAGCGCCCTGGCGAATTACGGCCCAGGCCACGAGGAAGCCCATGATCCCGACCCGCGTTGGGATGCCTTACGAAAATTGAAACAGGAAAAGCGCGCCTGAGCGCACAACACGACGAGAAATGCCAAATCCCAAACGCCGCCATTCCAGCACCCGCCGCGACAAGCGCCGCACGCACCAGAACGCTGCCGTGCCCACGCTGAGCACCGATAGCGCAACAGGCACACTGCACCTGCGTCATCGCGCCCATTGGGAAGAGGGCAAGCTCTATTACAAGGGCAAGGTGGTCATTGACAAGACCGCGAACGACTAAGGCGAAGCGCCGAACGTGACGTTTCTATCTTGTCCGACCATCACATGCGGATAGGTCTTGACATCATGGGCAGCGATCACGGCCCTGCCGTGGTCGTTCACGCCGCCGTGATGGCCGCGCGCGACTTGCCGCCCGGTGTCCGCTTAGCGCTTATTGGTAATAACGAGGCCATCACGGCCGCGCTAGCCCAGCACAGGGCCGATCCATCTGCTTTCGATATCGTCCCAAGCGAGGATGACATCACCATGGACGATAGCGCTACCAAGGCGCTCCAGAGCAAACCCAAGAGCAGTATCAGCCTTGGCTTCCACTTATTGAAAGAGGGCAAACTCGACGCCTTTGCCAGCACCGGCAATACCGGTGCGATGATGGTGGGCAGCGTGTTCAGCGTGAAGCCCATTCCGGGCGTTATCCGTCCCTGCATACCGAGCGTGGTACCCAAAGAGAACGGTAGCTATGGCATTCTGCTGGATGTGGGCGCCAATGCCGATTGCAAGCCCGATGTTCTCGTGCAGTTCGGGCTGCTGGGCAGTCTGTTGGCGGAGCACGTTTATCACATTACCAACCCTAAAGTGGGGTTGCTCAATATTGGCGAGGAGGAAAAGAAGGGCAATGCGGTAACGCAGGCCACCTACGGGTTGATGAAGGAGAGCAATCAGTTCAACTTCATCGGAAACGTTGAGGGCCGCGATCTCTTCAATGACAAAGCCGATGTGATCGTGTGCGACGGATTCACCGGCAACATCGTGCTCAAGGCCGTTGAAGCCTTCCACGACCTGCTGCAACAACGTGGTGTTCATGAGCCCTTCTTCGACCGGTTCGATTACGAGAACTATGGTGGATTACCCGTGCTGGGCGTGAACGGTAACGTGATCATCGGTCACGGCATCAGCAACGAGGCCACGATCAAGAACATGGTGCTCTTCACGCATGAAGTGGTGGAGAGCAAATTGAACGACCGCATACGCGACGCGTTCCAATGAGCAAGACCACCGCCGCTATTACCGCTGTTCATGGCTATTTGCCGGATTTCGTGCTGAGCAATAGCGTGCTAGAAACAATGGTGGACACCAACGACGCGTGGATCACCGAACGCACCGGTATCAAAGAGCGTCGCATCCTGAAGGGTGAAGACCAGGGCCTGAGCGTTATGGCCGTGGAAGCCGTGAAGGGGTTGTGCGCCAAACGCGGTCTCGACCCAATGGAGATCGACCTCTTGATCTGCGCCACGGTTACCCCGGACCACCAGTTCCCGGCTACCGCGAACATCATTTGCGACAAGGTGGGGGCCAAGAACGCTTGGGGCTTCGACCTGATGGCAGCTTGCAGCGGCTTCTTGTATGCACTGACCACGGGCGCCCAGTTCATTGAATCGGGTCGCCACAAGAAGGTGGTCGTGGTGGGTGGCGATAAGATGAGCAGCATCATCGACTACACCGACCGGGCGACTTGCATCATTTTCGGCGACGGCTGTGGTGCCGTTCTCTTGGAGCCGAACGACGAAGGGCTGGGCATCATCGACAGCATCCTCCGCGCCGACGGCGGCGGCTGCCAGTACCTGCATCAGAAGGCCGGTGGCAGCAAGCGGCCAGCCTCCATTAAGACCGTTGAAGCCAAGGAGCACTTCGTTTACCAAGAAGGCAAGGCGGTGTTCAAGTTCGCCGTTACCAACATGGCCGACGTGAGTGCTGAGATCATGGAGCGCAACGGGCTGAAGGGCGACGATGTCGCCTGGCTCGTTCCGCACCAAGCCAACAAGCGCATCATCGACGCTACTGCGCACCGCATGGGCTTACCCGAAGAAAAAGTGATGGTGAACATCGGGAAGTACGGCAATACCACCGCTGGCACATTGCCACTGTGCTTGTGGGAATGGGAGCCCCGGCTCAAGAAAGGGGATAACATCATTCTCTCCGCTTTCGGCGGTGGGTTCACTTGGGGAGCCATATACCTCAAGTGGGCGTACGGCGGTTAACCCGCACCTCGATAACCGAGGCTTGGAACTTCTACATTGGCGATCCATTCCGTCGGCCTGAAATGCCCCACGTTGCGGAAGTCCTAACAAAATGAGCGAAGAAATGAACCTGACACAGATCCAGGAACTGATCAAGTTCGTGGCCAAGAGCGGTGTGAGCGAGGTGGAGATCGAGCAGAAGGATTTCAAGATCACCATCAAGACCCCGGCCGGCAAGAAGGAAGTACAGGTGATAGCGGCGCAAGCACCGGTGTATGCGCCCACCCCGGCTCCTGCGCCCACGGCTGCGGCGGCCCCGGCATCAGCCCCAGCGGCGATGGCAGCCCCAGCGGTCGATAGCAAATACATCACCATCAAGGCGCCCATGATCGGCACCTTCTACCGCTCGGCAGGACCCGGCAAACCGGTGTTCGTGAACGTGGGCGACGAGGTGAAGAAAGGCCAGCCCATCTGCATCATCGAAGCCATGAAGCTCTTCAACGAGATCGAGAGCGATATTGCCGGGAAGATCGTGAAGGTGCTGGTGGACGACGCCAAGCCCGTGGAGTACGATCAGCCGTTGTTCTTGGTCGACCCTTCATAAGCCACGGCCATGTTCAAGAAGATCCTGATCGCCAACCGCGGCGAGATCGCCCTGCGCGTTATCCGCACATGTCGCGAAATGGGCATCAAAACGGTAGCCGTGTACAGCACCGCCGACCGCGAGAGCCTGCACGTGCGCTTCGCGGATGAAGCCGTGTGTATCGGCCCGCCGCCCAGCAAGGAGAGCTACCTCAACATGGTGCGCATCATCGCTGCGGCGGAGATCACCAATGCCGACGGCATCCACCCGGGCTACGGTTTCCTGAGCGAGAATGCCAAGTTCAGCAAGCTCTGCCAGCAGCACGGCATCAAGTTCATTGGCGCGCTACCGGAGCAGATCGAGGCCATGGGCGACAAGGCCACGGCCAAGGCCACGATGAAAACCGCGGGCGTTCCGTGCATACCGGGCAGCGAAGGACTCGTTACGGATCTGGCCGTGGCGAAGAAGGAGGCCAAGAAGATCGGTTATCCGGTGATCCTCAAAGCGACCGCCGGTGGCGGTGGCAAGGGCATGCGCTTGGTCTGGAAAGAGGAAGAGTTCGAGAACGCGTTCGACACGGCCAGCCAAGAGGCGGGCGCTGCTTTCGGCAATGCGGGCATGTACATGGAGAAGTACATCGAAGAGCCGCGCCATATCGAGATCCAGATCGCGGGCGATCAGTACGGCACCTTCTGCCACATGAGCGAACGTGACTGCTCCATCCAACGCAGGCACCAGAAACTCGTGGAGGAAACGCCGTCGCCGTTCATGACGAAGGCGTTGCGGAAAAAGATGGGTGAGGCTGCGATCAAGGCAGCGGCCAGTGTGAACTATGAAGGTGTGGGCACGGTGGAGTTCCTCGTGGACAAGAACCGCAACTTCTACTTCATGGAGATGAATACACGCATCCAAGTGGAGCACACCATCACCGAGGAGGTGATCGACTACGATCTGGTGCGTGAGCAGATCAAGATCGCGGCAGGGGTGCCGATCAGCGGCCTCAATTACGAGCCCACGCGCTGCGCGATCCAGTGCCGCATCAATGCGGAGGATCCCTTCAACAATTTCCGTCCTACGCCCGGCAAGATCACTACCTACCACGCTCCAGGCGGACATGGGGTGCGCGTGGACACGCACGTTTACGCCGGTTACACCATCCCGCCGAACTACGACAGCATGATCAGCAAATTGATCGTGGTGGCCGCCACCCGAGAGGAAGCCCTGAACAAGATGGAGCGTGCACTCGGCGAATACGTCATCGAGGGCGTGAGCACCACCATCCCGTTCCACCAGCAACTGTTCCAGAATGAACAGTTCCGAGCAGGCGACTTCAATACGAAGTTCCTGGAGGGATTCGAGCTGAAGCGGCCCGCGTAGAGCGCCCCTTTCTGGCGTGCGGTTTTATCGAGGACTCTTCCTTGCCCCTTGCCGTTATCGGGCCCGTATCCCCAGACCCTGTTCCTTCCATCAACACGCGTTTCACCGAGGCGATCACTTCCGCTTCGGTGAAGTTGCTCATGCTCCGTGTGCGCAACGTGCGCTGCAAGTAGTTGACCACGGGTGGAGAGCATAGCAGTCCGGCAAGATTCTGCGGGTCGAGCGCGATCGTCCGGTTCCACAACAACTCAAGACCCTTGCGCGCAACCGCATCACGTTGCAGGAACTGAAGCATTTGGGCATTCCGGCTTGTGGTCAACGGGTCGCCCAGGTCGATGGTGAAGAGCACGCGCGTTGTGTTCTGCTCATCGTGCAGCACACGGTGGAATACGACCCTTGCAAGCGCCATCTCCAGCACCCAATACACGCCTTCGCTGGTCGCGAAACGCAGTACCCGCCGAAATTGCTCTTCAGTAACCGATGCATCCCTCTTCGGAATGGACACCAGCATCAAGGGGTCGCCATTCAACCGCACCGCAAGATCCGCTGGGCCCTTCAACAATGACTCGCCCCGGATGTCCGATGCCGGGATGAAGCCCAAGACATCGCTCAAAAAGGCGATGACGCGATGACGTTCTTGACGTTCGTCCAGAACCTCCTGCGCATTCAACAGGTAGGCATCCCGGTATCGCCGGATCGCCAGTTCGAGCTTGGTGCTTCTGCCGCGTGAGAGCATCGGTGCCGGTCACCGTATCCTGAACGCGGCCAAAATGAAATGGTGCCATGCCGGGACGAGGTGAACTCGGGGCTGCAAGAGTATCGGGGCCATGCCAGCCCAGCGTTCCGAAAGCGTTACGCCTTGGCCAAGGGCGTGTGAATTTCTTGTGCCCTGTGCGTCGACAGGATGCGAACGATGCGGTTGAGCGACCGCAACCATAAGGACTTCGCCATACCCGGACGCCGGATGAATTCCAACGCGCGTTCATCAACGGCGCAAGGCCTTCGGGGGTCGCCATCGTATTCCCGGCTTTGCCCGTGAATAAAGGCCACGTGAGAAGATCGGTCGATCGTTCAGCGCTTGGCGTGGACGGCAGGTATCGGTTACGGTGGGCTTGGAATTACCGCCTGAAACGATGAGCAGTGCGTGCATCCGGAACCTTACGATCCAGTGATGTTCTTAATGATCCAGGACGACCGCGTTAACCGAATCATGTCAGTGCCAACACACCTGTGGAAGTCGTGCGGGGAAGTTTTGCGGCGCCGGAAAAAGAACCGGCGAACCCAACAACCCAATTCGAAATCCAAACCGACAACTACGATGAAAACCATGAAGAAAGCGGCCGTTGCAGCACTTGCTGCCATCGCCGTACTACCTGCCACGGCCCAGTCGGGCTACGGCGAAGCCTGCGGTTGTCCGCCCGTAGGAGGCCGCCCAACGGTTGCCCTTTCCACGCTGGCCACCGGCGGGAACCTCACCAACAACACGACCGTT
>CADECG010000063.1:8169-10687 GCA_902825795.1 uncultured Bacteroidota bacterium | reverse complement strand
ACAATACCTACAGCCTCGACTTGTTGCTGTACGTGAACGATGGACAGGACCTGTTCATTCAAGCCGGCACTGTGATCAAGGCCACGGCTGGTACTGGTGTTAATGCTAGAGCCTTGTGGTCGCTCGCGGTGGACAGATCTGGGCCGAAGGCACAGAGAGCTGCCCAATCGTCTTCACCGCAGCTACGGACAATCTGAACAACAACCTGCCTTTCGGCGCTACCGGCCAAGGCCTGTGGGGCAGCTTGCTCATTCTGGGCAAAGCCACCAACAACCTGTTGGGCGCTAACGGAGGTTTGGCTGTTGCTGACGGCGTGGGCACCATTGAGGGCCTGCCTGCTGGCGACACGCGCAACCACTACGGGAAGTTCCCGAACGTGGGTGGTGCGTTCTTCGATGACGACAACAGCGGCGTGCTCCGTTATGTGAGCTTGCGTCACGGCGGTGCCATCATCGGCGCGGCCAACGAGATCAACGGCCTTACGCTCGGTAGCGTTGGTCGTGGTACCACGATCGATCACATCGAGGTGATCAGCAACCAGGACGATGCCTACGAAATGTTCGGCGGCAACGTGAACCTGAAGTATTGCACCGCCATGTTCTGCAACGATGACTACATCGATTGGGACCATGGATACACCGGCAAGATCCAGTTCTTCTTCGGCGTGATGTTGCCCAGCCCTGCTTCACAAGGTGACAAGGCCATGGAGAACGACGGTGATGACAGCAGCAGCGGCAACAGCCCGTTGAGCGATCCCACCGCTTACAACATGACCATCATCTGCCGCAATTCCACCCGCGCGATCGAGAACAAGGAGAAGACCCGTGGCTTCATCGCCAACAGCATCTTCGCCAATGCGACCGTGGGTTGCAACTTCAGCAACGCCCGCGCAGGTGCCGATGCATACAACGAGTGGTTGGCCAACAACCTCGAAGTGCGCAACAACACCTTCGTGGGTGTGGGCAGCCTTCTGCAAGTGAATGCCGCTGCTCCTACCGCACCTGATCTCGCAACGTTCGGCGGTCAAGGCAACATCAGCGATCCAACGCTGATCGATTTCAGCTTCACCACCGATGCTACTGGTGCTGTTCTTTCGGGCGCATACAACCCCGTTCCAGCCCTTGGTGCCGCCACCACCACGTTGGCACCTCCTACCGATGGCTTCTTCACCTACGCCAACTACCGCGGTGCTTTCGCCCCAGGCCAAGCGCCTTGGACCGATGGCTGGACACTCGCATCACAACTGGACATCGACAACAGCCTCATCGCCTGCCCTGCTGACATCAACGGCAGTGGCTTCATCGATGTGAACGACTTCCTGGACCTCAACAGCGTGTTCAACACGAGCTGCGGTAACTAAACCAACCGGGCGTGCGGGCGGGGTCATTCCTGCTCGCTAACGCCCCAACAGACAAGCCATGAAAAATCCGATCTCCAAATTCCTGCTCGGCTGTAGCCTGGCGTTCGGCGCACTCAGCGCCCACGCCCAAGGCCTCGAGCAGATCGTTGTTGAACAATACTATGAGGCTTCGGCCGCCGATGCCGCTGCGAGCGAATTCGGTTCCGCTGACGCCGTGCCCGAATTGGTCACCGGTTCCAAGACGTACCGCATCTATGTCGATCTCGCTCCCGGTTTCAAACTGGAAACGGTGTTCGGCAACGCTGCGCACCCATTGAACATCGGCACCACCACGTTCTTCTACAACCAAACGGATCGCGGTACGGTGTTCGGTCACACGAACGCCACCGCCCGCTTGGACGAGAACACCTGCTCTATCGACAGCTACCTGACGTTCGGGATGGCCGGTTCGACCAAGCGCGGTGTGTTGAAGAGCGCTGACGCCGACGCGACAGCCGTGATCTTCCCGAACAGCGAGGGATCACCCGTGATGGAAAATGCCACGCCTTGGATGGGCACAGCACTGACCAGCGCCGATGGTATGGCGACCGGTACGTTGCTCACCACCCAAACGATCGGCCTCACCAGCACCACGGCTTTCTCCGACAACGCAACCGCCCTGTTCTCGACGAACAACGGCGCTTGGTTCGTGCTCGGTGGTGCACAAGGTGAAGACCCCAACGGCACCAACCGTATCCTGATCGCTCAGGTCACCACGAACGGCACGCTGTCGTTCAACCTGAACATGCGCGTGAGCCCACTTGCTGGCGGTTCATTCGTTGACTATGTCTCCTCGAACCCAACGGGTGCGGAGGTGACCATTCCTTCGCTCACGTTCCCGATCGCTCTGCCGCCTGATTGCAACGGTGTACCCGGTGGACCAGCAGTGCCCGGTACCGCTTGCGACGACGGTCTTGCTACCACCGGCAACGATGTGTACGATGCGAACTGCGTGTGCGCTGGTCAACTGATCGACTGCTTGGGTGTTCCAGGTGGTGCAGCTCTCCCAGGTACCGCTTGCGACGATGGTCTTGCTACCACCGGCAACGATGTGTACGGCGCGAATTGCGTGTGCGCTGGTCAACTGATCGACTGCTTGGGTGTTCCAGGTGGTGCGGC
>CADECG010000063.1:0-8069 GCA_902825795.1 uncultured Bacteroidota bacterium | reverse complement strand
GCGACGACGGTCTTGCTACCACCGGCAACGATGTGTACGGTGCGAACTGCGTGTGTGCTGGTCAGCTGATCGACTGCTTGGGCGTTCCAGGTGGTGCGGCTCTGCCAGGTACGGCTTGCAACGACAACAACGCGAACACGGCCAACGATGTCTACGGCGCGAACTGCGTGTGCGCTGGCGAAGTGATCGACTGTCTTGGCGTGGTCGGTGGAACCGCTCTGCCAGGAACGACCTGCGATGACGGCGACGCGAACACGATCGGTGATGTCTACGGCGCGAACTGCGTTTGCGCAGGCATCAACCCGAACTGCACCGAGGACCTCGTGCTCACCATCACCTTGGATGCCTTCGGCAGCCAGACGACATGGGAAGTGCGTGATCAAACGACCAATGGCGTTGTTGCCAGCGGTGGCCCGTACACCGATGGAACACCCGGCGCAGTGCTGGAGAACATCTGCGTGGCTGCTGGTTGCTACCAGCTGACCGTTACCGATGCCGATGGCATCAGCGGCGGTGGTTATGTGTTGACGGATGATCTCGGCCGTCGCATCATCGATGCGAACGGTGACTTCACCGGATCGAGCAGTGTTGTCGTACAGGGCGAAGGTGACTTCTGCGTACCCATCACCGGAACCTTCGTGAAGCCCAACTGGTGCGACCGTACGGACCTCATCCCATCGAGCTTCATCTACTGCCAAGGTGTTGGTGGTGCAACCGGTTACCAGTTCTGGTTCTTCAACCCGCACGGTACCTACAGCCGCCGCATCCTGAAGCCAACCACGGCTTGCCGTCTGGACTTCGCACAAGTGCCATTGCCGCTCAACACCGCACTGAACGTGCGTGTGCGCGCCTTGGTCGGTGGTAACTACACACCGTTCGGAAAAGCCTGCCGTATCGAAGTGGTCGGTGGTGGTTCATTCCGTGTACTGGATGCGACCGAGATGGGTGCTCCGGTGTTGAACATGTACCCGAACCCGAACCGCGAAGAGGTGCTGTACTTGTCGATCGAGGGCCTCAGCGATGAGAACCTCACCGCCAACGTGGAGATCTTCGACGCCATGGGCAAGCGCGTGAGCGCTGAGCAAGTGAGCGTAGCTGACGGAACCATGAAACACATCGTGAACCTGGATGCCGACATGCACGCTGGCATGTACTTCGTGCACGTGAGCGTTGATGGACAAGTGTTCACTGAGCGCCTGATGCGCCAGTAAGCGTACGAACTTCTGCGAGAAGCCCTCCCGAGCGATCGGGGGGGCTTTTTGTTGTGGCCACTGGTAACGATCGAGCAACACTGAATGCGGATAGTGATAAAGCCGCCGTAATGTCCTTCACTGACCTGTCCGATAGCCTTGCAGCCTTCATTCCTGCACATGTTCCCCCGGGCAATTCAACTGGTTATTGGCTTGTTCATCGCCGCTTCAGCCATGGCCCAAGGCACGATCCGTGGTGTGGTCACCGATACCAAGGGCGAAGTGGTGATCGGCGCAACAGTGGTGGTAAAAGACAAGCAGGCGCTGGGCGCCATGACCGATCTGGACGGCACCTACCAGATCAAGATCCCCGATGGCAACCCAGTGGTGTTATCCGTGGGGTGCATGGGCTACGACCAGCAGGAGCACACGGTGGTGGTGACCGGTGGCGAAGTGGTGGTGAAGAACTTCGAGCTGGTGCCACAAGTGAAGGAGCTGGTCACCTACCGTGCGAAAGCAAAAGTGAAGCGTGGGGCCGACCCATACCTGGAGAAACTGAAGATCAACTCAGGCGTCAGCTTCGATTACATCAGCAACGATCGAATGACGAAGACCGGCGATGCCGATGTGACGGCCGCCGCGAAACGCGTGCCCGGTGTCAGCACGGTGGGCCGGTTCGTTTCGGTGCGCGGCCTTGCGGATCGCTACATCGTTACCACGGTGAACGGCTCGCGCATCCCGACACTGGATCCCTTCACCAACAACATCAGCTTGGACATGTTCCCCACCGGCTTGGTGGACAATCTCATCATCAACAAAACGGGCAGCCCGGAATTCCCCGGCGACTGGTCGGGGGCTTACCTCTCCATCAACACCACCGACTTCCCCAGCAAACTCACCGTCAACGTCACCTCCTCTTTCGGCTACAACCCGCAAACCACATGGAAGCCGATCGTCTCTTCCAAGGGCAGCGACACGGATTGGTTGGGTTATGACAATGGCTACCGCGGCATACCCGATGGTGTGGCGGTGGATCAGGCCGACTTTCCCGAATACAACCCGGGCTCGGACCTCTATGAGCAAATGTCCTACTTGGGTCTGGGGGCGTACCTGAACGCGTATGGCATCACCGCGAACACGCCGATCTCCGAGGGCGATCCGTACCATCTTCTGGGTCTGGTGGAACTCGGCTTTCTGGCCCCCGCGCTCTACAATGATCCTGCGGCGGGCGCAGCAGCTGTTGGTGCTTACAATTCGCAATACGGGCAAGCCTACTTCCTACCGGCTTTCAACGCGGAACTCGAGAGCGTCGGGCATTCATTCAACAACGATAGCTGGAACGTGTCCGAGAAGACGGCACCCCTCAACTTCAGCCAAAGCATCAGCATCGGCAACCAAGTGCAGCTCTTCAAGCGCCCCTTGGGGTTCATTACGGGTCTGCGTTATTCACGCGATACCAAATACGATGAGTTCTCGGTGGCGCGGCGGACCAACAGCGATCCCTCGGAAGAGCCCGTTGCCGACATTTTCGACTTCCGGCAAAAGGTGAGCTCGGAGGCGGCCGGCTGGAGCGCCTTGGCCAATGTGAGCTACAAGTTCACGGACAACAACAGCATCTCGTTCCTCTTCATGCCCAACGTTCAAGGGCAGAACGACGCCCGCTCGTTCCGCGGTTCGGAGTTCAATTTCGCTGCCACGGAAATAGTGATCGGTGCCGACCAGACCTACGAGGAAAAGCAACAGCTCATCTACCAGGTGCAAAGCACCAACTACCTGCCGAAGAGCAAGGTGCGGATCGACCTCAATGCCTCCTACACCGACGGACAGATGAACGTGCTCGACTTCCGGGAAGTGATCTACTACAGTGATACGGTTTCCGGGCTCACGCAATTCAGCAGCAACTCCACGTTGCCGCGCAGGTTCCGCTTCATGGACGAGGACCTGTTCGACGCCCGGCTCGGAGTTGAGTTCCCGCTGGACAATACCCACGGGCGCCCACGCAAGCTGATGTTCGGCGGTGCATACCGCCATAACCAGCGGGAGAACCTACAGGTGTTGTACACCGTGCGCGGTGCTGCAGGGATCGATCTCACCACCTCGCTCGAAGAGTTTTTCGCCGAGGAACATTTCGACATTCCGAGCCAAGGCCATTCGCTCTACTACTTGAACAGTTCCTCGGAACTTGATGCGGATATCGGCATCAGCAAGGTGAGCGCGGGCTACCTCATGAGCGACTACTCCGTTACCGAGCGGCTGCGCTTGGTGGGCGGCGCCCGGTTGGAGCACACTGACATCCACAGCGATATCCGCGCGTACTACGACCTGGGACTTCCGGCGGATGCGGAAGAACGGCGGAACATTGGCGGCCAGAAAGCCGTGCCCGGGATCATCGACAACGTGGACGTGATGCCCAGCATGAACGTGATCTACAAGATCAAGGACGACAGCTTGGCGCTGATGAACCTGCGGGCGAACTACTTCCGTTCGTTGGGTCGTCCGAGCTTCCGGGAGATCAGCAGCGTATCGCTCGATGACTTCGTTCTGCGCGGCAGGGTCGGCGGGAATCCCGCCTTGCAGATGACCTACGTGAACAACTACGACCTGCGGTTGGAGACCTACTTCCCCGGCGGCAGCAACATAACGGTGAGCGCTTTCTACAAGCAGTTCGAGAACCACATTGAACTGGTGCAGCTGCCGGGCGTCGATAATTACTCATGGGCCAATGCCGAGAACTCCGAGGTCTTCGGTGTGGAGCTGGAAGGCAAGCTGAAGGTGTTGCGCAACCTCGATCTCTTCGGCAATGTCACGTTCATCGAGTCGAAGACCACGATCACCGTTCCGGTGGAAGAAACGCGCACCATGTTCGGCCAAGCGCCCTTCATCGTGAATGCGATGCTCGACTATCGGCTGGACAGCATCGGCCTGGGGTTATCGGTTGCATACAACGTGCAGGGCCCGAAGCTGGCCGTGGTTGCCACGGCCGGGGCCGGACAACCCGATATCTACGAACTGCCGCGCCACCTGCTCGATGTCACCCTTTCGAAGAGCTTGGGCAAGCGCTTCATCGTGCGTGCCCGGGTGCGCGACATCCTCAACTCCCCTATTCGCCGTTCGTACGATTTCGATAGCGGCTACGATCTCGACTTTGATCGCTACCAGTACGGCACCGAGTACATCCTCAGCATCACCTATCGCATTTGATCGCGATGAGAACGACAAGCGTATTGCTCGCCTTCGCATTGGCCATCGGTGCCAACGCACAATCGGCACTGGAGAACGTGATCGTGGAGAAGTACTACATCAGCGATGCGAACGATGCCACCGATACCGATGGCGGATACCTGGAGCAAGGTTCCGTGACGTATCGCGTGTTCCTGGACATGGGCGCGGACTGCAAACTGCGCGGGCTCTTCGGCGACAGCCTGCATCCGTTCATCATCTCCAGCACCACAGTGCTGTTCAACAACGAGGACCGCGGCGAACGGTTCGGCCACCAGATACCGGCCAACCGATTGGACGACAACACGGTAGCACTTGATACGTGGCTTTCGTTGGGTGATGCCAGCGACGGACACACGGGGGTGATGGAAGTCGACGACACCGATGGGTCGCTCGTCGGCGGTGTGAACAACGATGGCGGCAGCGCAGGCATAGCAGGTGGCTTGCTCGTGAGTGCCCAGCCCGATGCCGGTACACCGTTGACCACCAGCGACGGCTTGATCCCCAGCAGCGGTACCGCTCCTCCCGGCTTCCTGCAGTTGGGCGACTTCGAACCCGTGAACAACGAGAACACCGATACCACCTTCACGAACTCGGGAATGGTGGTGCAGTGCCCCGCCGGTGTACTCGGCTACGGACCCGACAACAAGATCCTGATCGCGCAGATCACCACCACCGGCGAGCTGGAGTTCCACCTGAACGTGGAGATCATCGATGCCACGGGCACACCGCAGAAGTTCGTTGCCAATGGCGACACCCTGCTGGCCGGGCAGACCGAGTTCGGCTTGTTGAACTACCCACCGGAGTGCGGCTGCATGGACCCCAACTTCCTGGAGTACGACCCCGCAGCCGGTTGCGATGACGGCTCGTGCGCAACCGCCATTGTGTTCGGTTGCTTGGATACGCTGGCGTGCAACTTCGATCCCAGTGCCAACTTCAATGTGAGTGCGCTTTGCTGCTATGGTCCGAACGATTGCAACGGGCTCGACATCAACATCGTGTGCCCCGATGTTGCAGTGAACGACGTGCCAACGCCGATCAACGGCTTCACCGTGTTCCCGAACCCGGCGCACGATCAACTGACCGTGCGCATAGCAGCAACAAACGGTGGACAAGCCAACGCGCTGGTACACGACAGGCTTGGTCGCTTGGTCGTGAACCACGTCTTCACAACCAACGGTGGCATACAGGATCATCACCTCGACTTGTCGGACCTGGCCAACGGGGTTTATACCCTTCGCTTGGTCCTGGACGGCCACGTTTCGGTGCAAGCCGTTGTGAAACAATAGACACGCCCACGGCGCATTGACGTAACGTGCGCGCAACGGAAGGGCAACCGTGCCTTCCGGTCAAGGGCACATCGCCACGGTTATTTCGCGCGACTTAAATCACCACTTCACGATGACCCGTCAGGCCTCTATTGCTGCTTCGTTGCTCGCCCTTGGTTCCATTGCTGCGCACGCGCAGTACGCTCCGCCCGACTGCGGCGCGCTGGAACAGATCACGGTGGAGACCTACTACATCAGCGACGCGAACGACGCAGCCGATACCGACGGCGCGGGTGTGCCGCAACTCGTGGCAGGCGCCAAAACCTACCGCATCTACGTGGACATGAAGCCGGGCTATATCCTGCAATCGGTGTACGGCGACGGGACGCACCCCTTGGACCTGACAACCACTACCCAGTTCTGGAACAACACCGATCGCGGCGAAGCCACCGGCGACCTTATTGATGCCGGCCGGTTGGACGAGAACACCGTTGCTCTGGATAGTTGGTTGAGCATGGGTGCTGCGAGCGATGCGCACTGGGGCCTGCTGAAGAGCGAGGATGCCGACGGCACCATCGTAGGCGGCGCCAACAACGATGGCGGCAGCAACGGCGTGCCCGGCGGCCTTCTGGTGAATGCCGATGTGAATGCGGGGATCCCGCTGACGACCGCTGATGGATTGATCGCAGGCACCGTGCCTTCCGTGACCACCATCGGTGTGAACCTCGATGTCTTCATCGATACCCCCGGCTCCTCGTTCGCAACCACCAACGGTGCATGGGCCATCCTCGGTGGTACGGTAGGCGGCACCGCCGAGAACCGCGTGCTTATTGCGCAGCTCACCACCAACGGCCAACTGGGCTTCAACCTCAACATGCGCATCGGCATCCCCGATTCGCTGCAGTGCCAAGGCCCCGGCTGCCACACCTACATCGACTACTTCGCTACCATACAACCAGCGGACACGGCAGGTGGCGGTATCGCAGCGGACAACATCTGCACGCACCCCACGCTCATCTTCACCGGACAGGTGGTTGATTGCCTTGGTGTACCCGGCGGCAGCGCATTGCCCGGCACCACGTGCGACGATGGTGATGCCACCACCGGCGCCGATGTGTACGGCAACAACTGCGTGTGCGCGGGCCTGCTGATCGATTGCGAGAACGTGCCCGGCGGCAGCGCGCTGCCCGGCACCGCGTGCGACGACAATGACCCCAACACCTTCAACGATACGTGGAGCGCCATCTGCACCTGCGAAGGATCCACAGGCATTGAGGAGGCCGGTTCCATCCTTGCCTTCACCGCCTTCCCGAACCCGACCCGCGATCAAGTGACGGTGACCTTCGCCACCACGCATGCCGCACCAGCGAGCATCGACCTGCGCGATGCCGTTGGCCATGTGGTGCTGGCCATGGACCTCGGTACCGTGAGCGGCGAGCGCCGCGAGGTGATCGACATGAGCGCGATCGCGCGTGGTGTGTACACCATCGCCATGACGCACGGCACAACCACCAGCATCAAGCGCATCACCAAGTTCTGATCGCGCGCTCCTGATCCGCAGGAACGCTGCTTGGAAAAACACCAAGGCCCCGCTCACCTCTCGGTGGCGGGGCCTTGTGCTGTTGTGGCGAAGGCTATGCGTTGTTGTTGCGGTACTTGCTGTGTACCACTTGCAGGTGCGGTGCAGGCTTGCTGGTGTCGCCCATTACACGACCAAGCACGCGCTCGGGCAATGTCTTTTGGTTAAGGACACCCTAGTTGCCGATTGCCTTAGGCGAGTGGTTTTTATTCTAGGGCGTCCCGCCCACCTTTCCACTATGGGGCTTTTCAGCCTTGAGCAAGAGCACCCGTTCACGTGCATTCTGCGCCAGAGCCGGAATTGCGTGCTCAAGCCTCCTCCTTTCCCTACTGCTTGATGAACCGCCCTTGAAAGGTGCGGCCACCGGCAACCGCCGTGTAGCTGTACAACCCGGGCACCAATGCGCGGGTGTCGATGGTGATGGCCTGTCAAGCACCCCCTCGCATTCACGCTACGCCAGTTCCATCGTAGTGGGCCGCACATCATCGCACGATCAGCGTGCGGATCGGCGCCGATATCTTCCATCATGGCAACACGCACGATGTCGATCAGGAATGTCAGCCGAACTGAACCTTCCGCGCAGTGTTCTTATGGTAGTAACCTATGATGTGCGCGCCAGAACGAACTTCGTTGCCATGCACCAACGAACACCAGCTTCTCTCTCACCGCTTGGCATCCCCACCCTCACCGCCGAATTCGAGCGTGCGAAGGGCGCACTGAAGTCCTACATCGTGCGCATAACGGCCAACCGGCAGGAAGCGGAGGACATCGTGCAGGAAACGTACATCCGCGCGCACCGCAACGTGGCCAGCT
>CADECG010000062.1 GCA_902825795.1 uncultured Bacteroidota bacterium | reverse complement strand
TTCACCAACACGTTCGCCACGGACCGTGTGCGCACCAACAACTTCTACCTCAGCAGTCAAGTGTCCTTGTTCGAGGGATTGCGCAAGCAGAATGTTCTTGGCAAAGCGAAGCTGGATGCCGATGGTAGCGCGAAAGGACTTGAGGATCAGCGCAACACGGTCCGTCTTTCCACCGTGCAGGCCTTTCTCGATGTGTTGAGTTTGCGCGAACGGATCAGTGCAGCGCAGAAGCAGGTGGCCAACATCAACGAGCAGTTGAGCGTTACCAACGCTTTGGTCGAAGGTGGTCGGTTGCCACGTTCGGAGGCCATGGACCAACGGAGCCAACTGGCCCAGCAGGAGTACACGGTGATCGACCTCCAGAACCAGCACGACCAGCGTTTGCTCGCTTTGATGCAACAACTGCGATTGAGCCCGGAGGAGCAACGCGGCTTCGATATCCAAGCGCCGACCATTACGGGGTTGAACATCACCGACCCGGCCCAAGACCCGGCGGATGTTCTACGTGCTGTGCTGGCTGCGAATCCCGGCTATGCGCAAGTGGAAATTCAAGCCACCAGCGCCGAGAAGGACATTGCCATTGCGCGCAGCGGTATGATGCCAGCGTTGCGCCTGGAGGGCGCGGTGGGCAGTGGCTACAGCGGGCGGAACGTGCAGGCGGTCGGTGAACCGGTATTCGGTGATCCCCAGTTGGTGGGCTTCACGCAAAGTGGCGAGAACGTGTACACCCCGACCTATTCCCAAGCCACCGAAACAAAGGGCATGGGCGACCAGTTCGAGGACAACCTGAACGAATCCGTGACGCTCAGCCTGAGCCTCCCACTGTTCAACAACCAAAGCAACAAGTACGCGACCGACCAAGCGCGCATTCGCCACGAACAAGCGAAGAACCGCGTGGAAGCCGAACGGCAATCATTGGAGCGCGAAGTGCAGCAAGCCATCACTGCCCAGCGCGGTGCCTACCGCCAGTACGAGGCAGCGCAACGCGCGCAGGAAGCCGCCACGGAGTCGTTGCGCTTGGCACAGGAACGCTACACGGCGGGGGCGGCCACCAGCCTTGAGCTGAACACGGCCCGCACGAATTTGGACCGCGCTACGGCCGATGGCATCACTGCGAAGTACAACTATGTAATGGCCGCGAAGTACATCGATATTCTGCAAGGACTTCCCGTGTCGCTCTAAGCGATGGCCTGCATCCTGCATCTGGAGACCGCCACGCACTTGTGCAGCGTCGCACTTTCGCGTGATGGTGTTGTGCTGGCCACCCGGGATCATACCAGTACGGGCTTCAGTCACGCAGAGAAGTTGAATGTGTTCATTGATGAGGTCCTGAAGGAGGCCGCAGTGGCGATGAAGGACTTGAGCGCGGTAGCTGTAGGTATCGGTCCGGGGTCATACACGGGTTTGCGTATCGGACTCAGTGCGGCGAAGGGACTTTGTTACGCATTGGATATTCCGATCATCGGCATCGGGACGCTCGACACCATGGTGGCGAACTTGCTTTCCGCTCACAGCGTGTCACTGGCCACTTCGTGCCTTTGGCCGATGATCGACGCGCGGCGTATGGAGGTCTTTACCCAGTGTGTCACCGAAGGCGAAACACCGGAACCGATGCCCTTGCTGCTATCGCCGGAAGGGGTAGCGGGTCTCGACAAGTCAAAGCAGCACATCGTATTCGGTGATGGTGCTGACAAAGCAGCGGATCTGTTCAGGGACATTCCACACGTGATGTATATCGCAGGCATAGCGCCCTATGCATCATCCATGTGTGCGCTGGCGCATGAGCGATACGCGAAAGGAGGGTTCGACGACCTGGCCTACTTGGTGCCTGCGTATGGTAAGGAGGCCGGCGTAACCACCGCGAAGAAGCCCGTTTAACTAAAGGCCTGCGAGGATCGCGAGCAAGGCGAGCTGTGGTACTTCGGCGTCCATCATCAGGATCGCATCGCCCTTCATCCCGAACGGCCCTTCGGCCAGGAAGATCATGTTGCCTTCGATCACGAAGGCCCCTTCTGTTTTGTTGCAGAACGGTCCTTCGCCGCGAAAAACCTTATTGCGCTCGATGACCAAGACCCCAGCGCCTTTGTTGCACAGGGTTCCGCTACAGCGATAGAGCTTGTCCACCTCGAGCACGAATGCGCCGTATCCACGCCGCCCGAACGCATCGGCCGCATGGAATACGGCATCCTCTTCCAGCACGTACATGCACGGTCCCTTGCTACCGAACGGCCCGCAGGCTTGGTAAATGCGATCGCCCTCCACTATAAAGGCGGCATCGCCGGGCGTGCCGAAGGGGCCATAAGCCCAACGTACGACGATCGGCTGCGCGAGCGTGAGCAAGGGCAGGAGCAACAGGAGGAGCAGGGTGCATCGTTTCATGGCGTGCCGAATCTATGTGGATAGACCCACGCGGTTCTTGTTCACCGCTTGATCACTTCGTACCGCACGACGCGTATGGTGCCCGTGGCCATGTCTTTGGTGAGCTTGGCTTTCAGGTGCAGCGAGCCTTCCGCGTAGACGTACTCCTCCTTCGTTACATGCTTGTCGTTCTGCCAAGTGTCCATGCCAAGGAGGTTGTCAGCGGCATCGTAGGTGTACGAATAACGCACCGTGCGTGGAACGGACAGGTCACTTTGCTCGGTGCGCGATGCGAGCAGCCCTTTCTCGTTGTACGTGAAGGTTGTGCGGCCCATCCGGTTGGACACCAAGTAGCGGTCCTCGATGGCGCGCAGGTAGCCGAGGCGGTCGCTGATGTGCAGTTCCTCGCGGTATGGAAGTCCCAGACTGTTGAGGTAGGTGATCCGCTTCGTGCTGTCGTTCAAAGCATCGTAGCGGAAGTGCTCATCGCTCACTTCGGTGCGCGTGCCGGGTACGAGGGTGTACCGATCCGTGCCGAGGTTTTCTATGCGCACATGTGTTTCGCGCACCGGGCGACCTAGACTGTCCAGTTCGAACTCCTCGCTGTAATGACCACTGAGGTCGAGCCGCGTGCGTTGGAGCAGGTTCCCTTGCCCATCGTAACGGTAACCGATGCTCGCTGTGTCGCGGCCGCTGCCGGGCTTGCCGAAGGAGTTGTTGCTGTACCACGCAAGGCCGTTGCTATCGAAGCGGTACCAATAGTGCTCGTTCTTCGGCACCATGGGTTCGCCATCGCGTTTCACATGCAGCTGGCCCTTTACTTCCGCAACGTTGTTGCGCGCCATGAACGCCGGGTTGAAGTGCGGCTGCTGCGGGGAGCCCGTCGCTGGGACGAGGAGGGTTTGGGAGAAAGTGGAAAGGGCAAAGTGGAAAGTGAAAAGTGAAAGGAAAAACCCCAACAAGGATGGCCTCATATCGGTAGTGATGGTGAATGACATCACTTCAACTGCTTGATGGCTTCTTCGACGGTTGCGACGGGCAATTGGCACGCCTTGTTCTGGCAAACGAAAATGGTGGTGCCGTCCAAAAGCTTGTCCTCCAGCAACGGCAGCTTGCTCGCTTGCTTGCTGCCCATGAAGAACCGGTTGGGGATGTAGTGCGGCGCGAAGCCTTTGCGCACCGTCAACGCATCCGGTCCTGTGATGGCGATCTCGTGGAAGGTGTGCACCTCCGCCAACATCAGTTGCGCCCAGTTGCTGTAGCCGCTCGGGTAGGTTGTGAAATTCTCCTTCACGTTGTTGAGCATCGTTGCGCTCATCCCCAGCCATTGCTGGTTGTCGAACAAGTGCCCGAGGGTGAAGAGCACATTGGCCATTGTGCTGTTGCTGCCGGGGATCACGTTGTCCGTGGTTTCCATTTTGCGTGCGATCAGTGCAGGGTCCAGGTCGCTGGTGAAGTGGAACATGCCGCTCGATCTGTCGTGGAAGTGCGCGATGGCATATTCGGTGAGGGTGCGTGCTTCGTTCAAGTAACGCTCGTCGAAGGTGACGGAGTACAAGGCGCATAAGGCTTCGGCCGTGAAGGCATAGTCCTCCAAGAAACCGTTGATGCTCGCCTTCCCATCCTTGTAGCTGTGTTGCAGGCCACCATCGCTGCGTTTGCACTTCTGCAGCATGAGGTCCATGTTCTTCTTGGCTGCCGCAAGCCACGCCTCCTCGCCGAAGACTTCGTAGGCATCGCAGAGGCCGGTGACCATCATGGCGTTCCAGCTCACGAGACTTTTGTCGTCGAGACCCGGGCGGATGCGCTTGGCGCGTGCTGTTAGCAATGTGCCATTGATCCGGGCCGCTACCGCTGCCCATTCGCTCGCGCTCATGTTGTGCTTCTTCGCGAACGCATCATCGGCAGACTTCCGCAGGAGGATATTGTTGCCGTGTTCCCACACCGCTGCACCGCCCACATTGTAGTACTCCTTCGCGAGTGCGAAGTCGTTGCCGAGGACGGCCTTCAGTTCATCTTCCTTCCACACATAGAACTTGCCTTCCTCGCCTTCGCTGTCGGCATCGAGGGCGGAATAGAAGGCGCCTTCGGGACTGGTCATCTCGCGCTGCAACCACGTCAGCGTGCTGTACACGGCATCCTTGTACAGCGGGTCCTTGAAGGCCTGATAACCTTGGCTGTAAAGCGATACGAGCTGCGCGTTGTCGTACAGCATCTTCTCGAAGTGCGGCACTTTCCACAGCACATCGGTGCTGTAGCGGCTCCAGCCGCCACCCACCTGATCGTAGATGCCGCCGAGCACCATCTTGTCGAGGGTGAGTGCCACGTGGCCCTTCAGTTCATCGTCGTTGTTGAGGAAGGCGTGCCGCAACAGGTAACGGTAGTTGTTGGGCATCGGGAATTTCGGCGCGCGATCGGTGCCGCCTTCCGCGTGATCGAAGGTGCTGTCCCAAACGCGCACGTACTTGTCCAGATCCTTCTGCGTGAAGAGCGGCGGCTCGGTGTTGAGGTGCACCAGATCAGCCGTGGCCACGCCGTTGCGCACTTGCTCGGCCTGTGCCTTCACCCGCTCGGGTTGCATTTGCCACGTTGCACTGAGATCGTTGAGCAGTTGCTTCCACTGCGCTGGCGGGAAGTACGTGCCGCCGTAAACGGGTTTGCCGTCGGGCATTGCGAAGCAGTTGAGCGGCCAGCCGCCGCTGCCGGTCATGAGCTGCACGGCCGTCATGTACACCTGATCCACATCGGGACGTTCCTCGCGATCCACCTTGATGCAGATGAACTTCTCGTTCATGAGCTGTGCGATGCTGTCGTTCTCGAAGCTCTCGCGTTCCATGACGTGGCACCAGTGGCAACTGCTGTAGCCGATGCTGACGAGCACGAGCTTGTTCTGCGCTTTGGCGCTGTCGAAGGCTTCGGGGCTCCAGGGCCACCAGTTCACCGGGTTGTGCGCGTGTTGCAACAGGTAAGGACTGGTCTCGTTGACGAGCCGGTTGGTGTGTGCGTGTTGCATGTGGTCGGTGCCGTTCGTTCCTTGCGGCTGGCATGACGCCATGATGAAGAACGCAGCCATGCAAGTGAGGGCGGCGCTCGTGTGAACTTTCGGCATGATGGAACAAAGAAACGGAGAGCTTGATCGCTGGGTGGGCCGCACGCGGCAAGCCGATCAACGTGGGGTTGTGAAGGAGCAGCGCTGGCCGGGGACGCTGATGGCGTTCGGGGTGATCGTTTTCCTGGTGACGCTTTGGATGGCCATCAGCATGGTGTACCTCACGTTCATTGAGTTGTTGCAGTGGTTCGCGTTGTTCGCGTTCGTTGGCAACCTGTGGCCGTATGTGCGCAGCGGGCTGAGTTTGGGCATGGAACGTTTCGAGTGGTTCCTGTTCAATCTGCTCGCCGTAGGTCCTTTCCTATGGAGCATTACGTTGGTGTTGAACATGACCGTACACGGACCGGAGCGCGTGTATGTGTTGCCGGTGCGTGGCTTGGACCCGGTGAAGTATTGGCGGCATCATGATGCGAAGCTCCAGATGCACGAGATCACCCCAGAGCAGGCGTTGAGCGGGGAGTTCGGCCTTGGCGGCCCGGAGGGAAGCCAGTTGCTGACCGGCGTTGCTGAAGGCTGCCTCGGGTGGGAGGTGAGGACGTGGCCGGGGAAGGAGGAGTGAGGTGGTTAAGGCCGCGAACGGTCCCTTGCAGTGGCCTGTACCGAGGGTGGCGATCGCCGATCGTCACCCATTGCGGGGTGCCATATTGATCTTATGCGCGGCTCCGGACAGGTCGCTCTCGATGATCGTCATCCATTTTGAGGCCCGACCAAGATCTGAGTGACGCCTCCATACGGGTTGCGATCCGCGATCGTCACCCATGGTGAGGCCCGACCAAGATCTGAGTGACGCCTCCATACGGGTTGCGGTCAGCGATCGTCACCCATGGTGGGACCCGACCAAGATCTCAATGACGCCTCCATACGGGTGACGATCGCGGATCGTCATCCTCAGTGCCACCCATATCCGGGCGCGAACGTTCGGGTAGGAGACCGCAATGGTCATGGCCCTCGGGCGAGGGCGCGCCTTAGTTGATGCGCAGTACGCACCTACTGTTGCCGCAACCACTGTCCAAGGACATCCGTTCCAAGGCTCCATAAATCACCACCAATGGCCTACGCTGACATCACCCTGCGCATCACTCGGCTCAGCATGCTGGAACTGTACACCTTAGGCGTACGGGTGGAAACATGCATGCGCAACAACACGCTTTTCCCCGCACCGCCCGATCCACTTGACCAACTGCGGAGCTTGCTGCACGATTTCAGCGACCTCATCAGTGCTGCGAACGAGGGTAGTAAGCGCGCGTACATCGCACGCGATGCCTGCGCTCAACGTGTGCGGATCGACCTCAATGCACTGGCCCACTATGTGCGCAGCGAGAGTGGCGGCGATGCTGCCAAACTTGTCACGTCGGGTTTCCCGCTACGGAAGACGCCGGTGCCCATGAACGTGCCCGCACCCACGACCCACATCGCTGCCCGTCCCGGCAAAGCGGAAGGCCTTATCGAGCTGCGGTGGGACCCCTCGAAAGGCACCAAAATGTACACGGTCTTCATCGCTCCGATGGATGACGGAACGGCTTGGCGCGAACTGGCACGGACCACGCGCTGCTCCATCAAAGTGGACGGCTTCGAGAGCGGTGCGCGCCACCGTTTCAAGGTAACGGCCACTGGTACTGCAGGCACCGGGCTTGAAAGCGCGGTGGTGATCGGAATGGCGGCTTGAGGGCGTTGAGTCAGTTCACCACCAACCTTACCTGCCGCAGGTGGCCCCTTTGATCAATGCTGATGGTGTAGACCCCCGGAACAAGGGCCTGGGGTAGGATCTCGATGGCTTCTGTGGGGTGTGCGAACTGGTAGGCACTGACCAGTCTGCTTTGTGGATCGAAGATCTCGACGGATAATGGTTCACCCGTGCGGCCGATCTGGAGGGTAATGGGTGTACCGCTTTGAACAGGGTTAGGATAAACGCTGATCAGCTGATCCATTCCGGTTTCGGAAAGGCCAACATCGCAAGAGCCGACCCACACATCGTCGATGACGAAGGTGCAGCGATAGAACGGCGGGGCAATGGGGGTGAAGGGGCTTAGGGTGTCCGCCAGGAAATTCCCGAAAGTGAAATATTCTTCTCCGCCGGTAGCGGTAAAAGTGCCATCGAGGGCGAACCAGGAGGCGGTATCGACACTAGCGGTAGTGAAGATCACCTGCGAAATGGCGGCCCAAGCGGTATCGGCCTCTTGCCATGTGCTGGGCATGGTGTCAGTGAAGAGGCCGTGGAGTTGGTGCGTGAGGACTTCGGAACCTTCGAGGAGGTTGATCCAGATGCGGACGCAATACTCAGTGCCTGCGCTCAGTGGCGTGGTCAGGTGGCTGGTGGCGTACGTATGGTTGGGGTTGATATTGCGCGTATAGGTGCTGAATGCAATGTGCGCGGAACCGGAATGGGCATTTTGATAGCCGATGATATTGCTCGGTACGCCAAAGCTTGGATTGATGCCATTGTTGCATTCGTGCAGGTAATCCGGTGCCGCGCCCGGAGTAATCCAGTCGGAGAGGCCTTGCCAGTCAACGCCCCCGATGCACCCGGAGTGGTCCTCGAAACTTGGGTTCGGGACGAGGTTCTGCGCGGGTGCGTTGGACGGAAAAGAGGCCACAACGGCCACTGCCGAAAGCACCCTGCGCCAGCGGAACAAAAAAGGCTTGATCTTCGAGAAGGTTCTCATCGCTGTACGATGCATGGTGTGATGAGCATTTCGCTGCGGGATGAAGCGTGAAGGTGAGGAACATTGGGGCACCCGGTGTCCTTTATCTCAACTCCAACGTATCCCGAATATCGAACGGGAACCGTTTGCTGATGATGCCGACCTGTCCTTTCACGGTGCCGGATGCGCGCAATTCGGCTTGGCCGCTGAGCAAGCTGCCGAGGCCACCGAGCAGGATGGGGCCGAGCTTGCCTTGGGTGTCTGCGCTGATGTACACCGGGTAGATGCGCGTGCTGCGTTTGTCGAGGACGACGGTGCTATCGAGCACGGCTTTGCCGACGAACTGGCCGTTGTACCAGAGGTCCACGTCGGGGTCTTTCAGTTTGATGCGGTAGTTGTTCGGGTTCTCCACTTCGGCCTCGATGGTAAGGGTGATGTCGTTGCCGTTCATCTTTCGCAGTTCCACATTGCGCACGCCGTGGAAGGTGACATCCCGGAAGTTGGTGCAGGAGGTGAGGAGAATGGTAAGGAGGAGCAGAGCTGACGGTTTGCGCATGCTGTTGGGGAGTGGACGGGAAAGTGGTTGGCAAACATCGAGCCTTGACCTCACCCTGCCCTCTCCAAAGGAGAGGGTCCGAGTGGGCAGAAGGAGGTTATGTGCGACGTCGCGGATCGCGTCATCAGAGATGTGCGCCGTGCAATGGCCCGCCGCATGGCGGGCCATATCGGAGATGCCCCCACATCATATGCTGGGCGCCACCTACTTGCTCATCTCCGCATAGTGGTGGAAGAAGCGCGGGATGGTCTGGATGCCTTTGAAGTAGTTGAAGACGCCGTAGTGCTCGTTGGGGCTATGGATGTTGTCGCTGTCCAAACCGAAGCCGAAGAGGATGGTTTTGAGGCCGAGTTCCTTTTCGAAGAGCGCAACAATGGGGATGCTGCCTCCCCCGCGTGTCGGTATCGGCTTCTTGCCGAAGGCCTCCTCCATGGCTTTGCTCGCGGCTTTGTAGGCCACGCTGTCGGTGGGGGTCACTGCTGCTTCGCCACCGTGGTGCGGGCGCACGACAACCTTCACGTAAGGCGGTGCGATCTTCTCGAAGTGTTCTTTGAAGAGCTTGGTGGCACGATCGCTCTTCTGGTTCGGCACCAAGCGCATGCTGATCTTGGCGAAGGCCTTTCCGGGGAGAACGGTCTTCGCGCCCTCGCCGATGTAGCCGCCCCAGATGCCGTTCACGTCGAGCGTTGGACGGATGGTGCAGCGCTCGTCGCTGGTGTAGCCTTTCTCACCTTTCACGGCTGCAACGCCGAGTTCCTTCATCCATTCTTTCTCGTCGAACGGGGCTTCGGCCAGTGCCTTGCGGTCGGCGGCGCTGAGCTCTTGCACATCGTCGTAGAAACCGGGTATGGTGATGCGGCCATCGGCATCGTGCAGGCTGGCGATCATGGCGCACAGCGTGTTGATGGGGTTGGCCACCGCGCCACCGTATACACCGCTGTGCAGGTCGCGGTTCGGCCCTGTTACTTCCACTTCCACATAGCTGAGGCCTCGCAGTCCCGTGTTGATGCTGGGCACATCATTGGCGATCATGGAGGTGTCGCTGATGAGCACCACATCGGCCTTCAGCTTCGCCTTGTTGTTCACCACGAACACGCCGAGGTTATCGCTACCCACTTCCTCTTCGCCCTCGATCATGAATTTCACGTTGCAGGGCAGGGCGTTGTTCTTCACCATCACCTCCAGCGCCTTCACGTGCATGTAGAATTGGCCTTTGTCGTCGGCGCTGCCGCGGGCGTAGATAAGGCCGTCTTTCACCACCGGTTCGAAGGGCGGGCTGGTCCACAGGTCCAGCGGATCGGGGGGCTGCACATCGTAGTGACCGTAGACCAGTACCGTTGGCAGCTTGGGGTCGATGATCTTCTCACCGTACACGATGGGGTGCCCGGCAGTAGGGCAGATCTCGGCGAAGTCCACCCCGGCGGCTTCCAGGTTCTTGCGCACCGCTTCGGCGCAACGCGCCACATCAGCTTTGTATTTGGGGTCGGCGCTTACGCTGGGAATGCGCAGCAGGTCGAGCAGTTCGTTGAGGAAGCGGTCCTTGTTGGACTCGATGTAGCTATCCAAAGAGGTCATGTGTGGATGTGGAGATGTGAAGGGGGCGTGAAGATGCAAAGGATGTGGTAACGGGGCAGGGGAAGCGTTGCACTCCTTTCCCTATCTCCCTCATCCGCACAACCGGCAAGTCACGGGAGTCACCGAATGTGCTAGCCAACGCGCTCCTGACCGGGCAACGGGCCGCATGGGCGGGCCGTCGTATGCCCGTTGCGAAGCCCTACTTTTCCCTTCCCTGAACGAATTCCCTGACCCATGCGCGCACGACTCCTCCTTTTCCCCGCGCTCTGCCTCCTACTGACCCCGGTAGTTGGTCAGCTCAGCGTTGCCAATACCCTTACCCCGGAGCAGTTGGTGCAGCAGGTGCTGCTGGGCAGTGGTGTCAGCGTGAGCAACATCACCTTCAACGGCGGCCCGGCCACGGTAATGTCCATGCAAGCCGGCCAGTTCGATGGGGTGAACAGCAACATCGGCATGGCCACCGGGCTCATCCTCGCCTCTGGTCACGACACCTTGGCCAACGGCCCGAACGACTTCGGCGGTGGCACGGCTCCCGGGGGTGGACTGCAAGGCCCCGGCGATCCCGATCTATCGCAGTTCCTTGGCGGGAACATGACGTTCGATGCTGCGGTGCTCGAGTTCGACTTCATCCCGAACGGCGATACCCTGCGGTTCAACTATGTGTTCGGCAGTGAGGAGTATGACGAGTGGACCTGCAGCGGTTTTACGGATGCCTTCGGGTTCTTCTTGAGCGGCCCTGGCATTGCCGGACCATACAGCAACGGTGCTGTCAACATTGCTTTAGTGCCGGGTACCAATGTGCCCATAGCCATCAACTCGGTGAATTTGGGTGTGCCGGGGTCAGCGGGAACAGCGGCAACGTGTGCGGCGCTCGACCCCAACTGGCAGAACAACAGCGTGTATTACACACAGAACAATCCTGTTGGGCCTACGGTGGAGTACGACGGCTTCACAGTGGTGCTGGAGGCGTTCGCCTTGGTGACGTGCGGGCAGCAATACCACATCAAGCTGGCCATTGCCGACGCGAACGATGCGATCCTGGACAGCGGCGTGTTCCTGGAAGGTGGAAGCTTCACCAGCACCGCTGCGGTAACGGCTTCGTTGAGCACGGCAGTTGGGTTGATCGATAGTACCCTGTACGAGGGCTGCGCGAGTGCGCAGTTGATCTTCGAACGGTACGCTGGTTTCAACACCACCGACACCGTGCAGTTGGTGGTAGGCGGAACTGCCATCGGCGGGGTGGATTACAACCCGGTGTTGCCCAACGAGATCGTATTCCAACCCGGTGATTCGACCATTGTGTTCGTGCTGACGGCACCGCTGGACCCCGATGCGCTGGAAACCGTGCAGATCACCATCAGCAATGTGGCGCAGTGCAGCGGTATGTTGGTGGTGACGGACTTCACCTTCTACATCAACGAGGCGCAACCGATGTACATAACGGTGAGCGATACCGCGATCGGTTGTGACGATGTTGTGACCATTGGACCGAACGTGTTCGAGGGCTATGGCAACTACCAATACATATGGAACACGGGCGACACGACAGCAACGCTCACACTATCGCCACCGGTTACCACTACCTACACTGTCACGGTTTCAGACACTTGCGGTCAGGTGCCACAGACCGGCACCATCACCGTTACTGTTCCGGTGTACCCACCGGTGAACATGACCGTGAGCAACGATACCGCTCTCAGTTGCCCGCAGGCTGCTACGCTCTTTGTCATCAGCACCACGGGTGGCGATGGCATCTACAGCTACGAGTGGACCGATGTGAACGGGACCGTCCTCAGCACGACCACATCGTTGGCCATCAATAGCGGCCCCGCGGCCACCTATTACGTTTCAGTTGAAGCCGGTTGCGGTATGGGGGATGCCGATACGATCGTAGTGTCTCCCTTGCCGTTGCCACCGATCGTGGTACTGACGAACAACGACACTACGGTGCAGTGCCCGGCCGATCTTGTGGACCTCTACGTGGCATCACTTACAGGTGGAAGCGGTGTGTACACGTTGGAATGGACCGACAGGTTCAGTGTGTTGAGCACCACCGACACGCTTCCGGATCTCAGTGTGATCGGCACGGCCACGTACTACATCGGCGTTGAGGACGTATGTGGCAATACGGGTCTCGATTCGGTAGTCGTGCAGTTGCGGGTATGGGATCCGTACACTTTATGGATCGTTCCAGACACGGCGATATGTCTTGGCGTCGAAGGCCAACTGGCTGCGCTGGCAAGCGGTGGTGCGGGTGGTTACCAATATGCTTGGTCGCCCATCACCAGTTCATCCACCGATACTACTGTGGCACCCACGGCGCCGACGACCTATTCGGTTACCGTTACGGATGCTTGCGGGTTTGTGCTCACCGACGATATGTTCATGGATGTGCAGTTCGTGGAAGCTGCGTTCAATGTGAATTACATCGGCGAGTTCGATGTGACCTTCCTCAACGAAAGCAGCAACAACACCACGGAGTGGTTCTGGGATTTTGCCGACGGCAATACCGATAGCGCGCAGTACACCGCTCACCGCTACCTCGACACCGATGACCATGAGGTGTGGCTTACCGTATGGAACCCGATCGGCTGTGTCGATAGCACGTCGTTGATCGTGCAGCCTCCCGCCCACGTGTACGTGCCGAACAGCTTCACACCCGATGGCGACGGTATCAACGACATGTTCGGGCCCATTGGCCACGACCTCTCGGAATACCAGTTCCGGATCTTCGATCGCTGGGGCGAGGTGATCTTCGCGAGCAGCGATCCGGGCCAAGGCTGGGATGGCAAAGTGAGCGGTGCTGCCCCCAAGCAGGATGTGTACGTGTGGCAGTTAAAGACCAGCGGTCGTAGGTTCGGCCCGGTGGAGTACATGGGTAATGTGACGTTGATACGATAACGAACGAACGCAATTATGGGAACGATGGGAATGAGAAAGGGTTTGGCAGGGGCCGTAGCGATGCTGTGCGTGGTCAGCGCGCAAGCGCAACTCACGATCGACAATACGACCACGGTGCAGAGCTTGGTGGAGAACGTGCTGCTGGGTGGCGGTGTCAACGTGACCAACATCACCTTCAATGGAGTTCCCGCGAACTTCGTTACGGAGCAGGCCGCGTCGTTCAACGGCAGTGCAACTACGCTCGGCATCACCAGCGGCATGATGCTGGCCACCGGAAGTGTGCAAATGGCCATGGGGCCCAACAACAGCGGTAGCATGAGCCTCGGCGGCGGGTTGCCGACAAGTGATCCGGACCTCGCGATCCTGAGCAACCCGCAGACCGTGAACGATGCGGCCATCTTGGAATTCGACTTCGTGCCCGCGGGTGATTCGTTGAGCTTCAAATTCGTGTTCGCCAGCGATGAGTACCTGGAATTCGTGAACAGCGTGAATGACATCTTCGGGTTTTTCCTCAGCGGTCCGGGCATCAACGGCACGTTCTCGAACAACGCCATCAACATCGCTCTGATACCGAACACCACCGACCCCGTTACCATCAACACGGTGAACGATGTTGTGAACCCCGCCTACTACGTGGACAATGGCGATGGATTCACGGCACCGTTCAATACCGATCCGCAGTACGTGCAATACGACGGGTTCACCGTGGTGATCACCGCCTCGGCGCTGGTCAATTGTGGCGAGACCTACCACATCAAGATCGCCATCGGTGATGCCAGTGATACTGTGTGGGACAGTGCGGTGTTCCTTGAGGGGGGAAGCTTCAGCAGCCCCAACGCGATCGATCTGGAAGTGGTGACGGCCAGTGCTGATGGTACACTGACCGAAGGCTGCACGGATGCCATGTTCACGATCACCCGCCCCGGCTCCGATAGCGATATTGATGTGAGCGTTGTGGTAGGCGGAACGGCCACCAACGGAACCGATTACACGAGCATACCGGCATTGATCACTATTCCCGACGGCCAGAACAGCGTGACCTTCCCCATCGAAGCATTTGAGGATAACGTGGCCGAAGGCCAAGAGGAGATCGTGCTCACCGCAACGTTCGTGAACGCATGTGGCGACACGAGCATCAGCACGGCTACCGTGCCCATTGTTGAGTATGTGCCAATGGCGCTCCTTACCGAAGACCTGTTCCTCGAGTGCGAGGACGATAGCGTGTTGCTCATTGCGCAACTCTCCGGCGGTTTCGGTAACGTGAGCCCGACCTGGGACAACGGCACAGCGAGTGTGTTCAACTGGGTGCCCGGCATGGAGAGCGGCACATACACGATCACCGCCACCGATGAATGCGAGAAAAGCGTGAGTGCCATTGTGAACGTTGAAAGCGGTTGCCAGATCGTGATCCCCAATGTCTTCAGCCCGAACAGTGACGGGGAGAACGACCGGTTCGTGATCGATGGCATCCTGGGCACCAGCAACACCGTAAGGATCTACAACCGGTGGGGCCAGATCGTTTACGAAGCGAACAACTACCGCAATCAGTGGGATGGTGACGACGTAAGTGATGGCACCTACTACTACGAGGTGCAGGTGGATGGCGAGCCGAAGGCGTTCACCGGTCACTTGACCATCCTGAACAACAAGCGCTGACGCGCGTCATCGACCGGGTACCCGCGCTGCTCAATGGGCGGATAACTTGCCGCCCCCGATGCTTCGGGCCGCCACCACATGCGCTCACCGCTCTCTTATTTCAAAGTGCAGTTGCTCATCTCTTGGCTGATCCGGGGCAATCCGCTCTTTCTGGATCGTAGCAAGCTGGGCAAGGTTAAGCTGTTGAACATCGGTTGCGGCGCGCACCCGAAGGAGAACTATGTGAACCTCGACTACCACTGGTTGCCCGGTGTCGATCTCTGCTGGGATCTTACCCGGGGACGATTGCCCCTGCCGGATGCGAGCATGGATGGCGCGTTCAGCGAACACTGCATCGATTGTATACCGGTGCAGCACTTCAAAAGCACAGTTGCCGACCTGCGCCGTGTGTTGAAACCCGGCGGCGTGTTCCGCTTGGTGCTGCCCAACGGTGAACTCTACCTCGACCTCTACCAGAAGCGCAAAACCGACAAGAGCGTCGTTTTCCCATATGGGGAGAAGGAAGCCACGGGCATGATCAGCGTTAACCGCTACGCACGCGACCACGGGCACCGGTACAGCTACGACTTCGAGACGCTTGAACTGTTCCTCCGGGAAGCCGGCTACAGTAGGATCACGCTGTGCCGCTATGGCCAAGGCGCAGTGCCCGAACTACTGATCGACCAGCAGGAGCGCGCCGACGAGAGTTTCGTGGTGGAGGCGGTGAAGTGAGTTGGTCGCTCACATCGCCAGGAGCGACTTGCCTGTCATCTCCACCGGCTGCTCGAGCTCCATCAACTCCAGCACGGTAGGTGCAACATCGGCGAGCACTCCGTTGCGTAGGGTGTAGCCCCGGTCGTCGATGAGGAAGATGGGTACCGGATTAGTGGAGTGTGCCGTGTTCGGTGTACCATCCGGGTTCATGGCCTGGTCGGCGTTGCCGTGATCGGCAATGATGATGAAGCTGTAGCCGATGGACTTTCCGGCTTCCACCACTTGTTGCGCGCAACGGTCGGTGACCTCCACCGCGGTCACGATAGCAGGGAATACACCGGTATGGCCCACCATATCGGGGTTGGCGAAGTTGAGGCACACGAAGTCGGGCTTGCTCGATGTAAGCGCATCCGCCACGCGTTGCGCGAGTTCGGGGGCGCTCATCTCCGGTTGCAGATCATACGTGGCCACTTTGGGCGACGCTGCCATGATGCGTTCCTCGCGTTCGAACGGCGCTTCGCGCCCACCGCTGAAAAAGAACGTAACGTGCGGATACTTCTCCGTTTCGGCGGCGCGCAACTGGCTCAGGCCCGCCTCCGCCACCACTTCGCCAATGGTCTTTTTCAGATCATCCTTGCGAAAGAGCACATGCACGTTCTTGTATGTGCTGTCGTACTCGGTCATCGTTACATAGTGCAAAGGCACTATTGCCATGCCCTGCTCGGGCATATCCTTCTGCGTCAATGCTACTGTGATCTCCCGGCAGCGGTCCGTGCGGAAGTTGAAGCACAGCACTACATCGCCCGGTCGGATCCCACCATCCACACCTGCTATGCGATGTGGCAAGATGAATTCGTCGGTGATGTTGGCCGCGTAGCTCTTCTCGAACACCTCCGTCACTTCCTGCGCTTCTTCTCCTGTTCCGTTCACCAGCAGGTCGTACGCGCGCTTGATGCGTTCCCAACGTTTGTCGCGGTCCATGGCATAATAGCGCCCACAAACGGTGGCCACACGGGCCGGTGTGCCCTCGATGTCGCGCAGCAATTCCTGCATGTAGCCCTTGCCGCTGTTCGGTGCGGCATCGCGGCCGTCGGTGAACGCATGGATGAACACGTCGGACAAACCCGCGCGTCCGGTCATGTGGCACAATGCCGCGAGGTGACTTTGCATGCTGTGTACACCACCCTTGCTCACGAGGCCGATCAAGTGCAAACGCTTACCGGGCTTCTTCGCTTCCGTGAATGCGGCTTGCAAAACCGTGTTCCGCTCCAGCGAACCATCGGCAACGGCCTTGTCAATACGCACGAGGTCTTGGTACACCACCCGCCCGGCACCGATGTTCAAGTGGCCCACTTCGCTGTTGCCCATCTGTCCTTCCGGAAGGCCCACATGGAGGCCATCGGTGCGCAACGTGGCGTGCGGCATAGCGGCCCGCAACCCATCGATGAATGGTGTCTTCGCTTGAGCGATGGCGTCGGTGCGGTCGCCAGCGCCGATCCCCCAACCGTCCAGTATGATCAGTGCGACCTTGCGGTTTGTCATTTGTTCAGTGGGAAAGCGGCGGCGAAAGTAGAACCACCGCCTGCGCGTGGCTCCATGTGCACGCTTCCACCCATGGACTGCATCAGCCGTTGCACGATGTAAAGGCCGAGCCCGGTCCCTTTCACGTTCCTGGTTTCCTCATTACCGCCCCGGAAGAATTTCGTGAAGATGTGGGCGCGGTCCGCGACCGGAACACCAGGCCCCTCGTCGCTTACGCGCAACAGCGCCGTGGATCCCACAATGCCCAGATCTATGGAAATGGTGGTGCCGCTCGGACTGTACTTGGCCGCGTTCTCCAACAAATTGACCAGCACACTGCGCAAGGCCTGTGGGTCCACGCTCAACTCCATCGGTTTCAGATCGGTGATCACAGTGTGGTCCTTCGCATATGTGGCGCGCGCATGTTCACAGATGGAACCAACAAGTTCGTGCAAGCGTTGTTTGCTCGGTTGCAGCGGAACACCTGTCTCTTCCAACCGCGTGGCCAATAGCACTTTCTCTGCAAGGCCACCCAAGCGCTGCACATCATCCAACGCCCGGCGGTGAAGTTCATCGTGTTCGGAAGCAGCAAGCCCGGGCCTCGACATGGTTTGAAGCTGTAGTTGCAAACTGGCAATGGGGGTGCGCAATTCGTGCCCCGCCGCCAGCAGGAAATTCCGCTGCATCCGGGCGGTTGCCAACTCACGTTTCATCCCTCTGTACAGCAGCCAGAGCGTGATCCCGATGAGCGATAGGAATACGACACCCTCTCCGATGATCATCCAATAGGTCCGCTCAAGATGGCCGTCGGTGTTCCCAGCAGAATGGCCGGGGTTCAAGGCTTGGGCGAGTTGGGTCTCTTTCCGCACAAGCAGTATTCCCCACCACGTGAACTGCATGATGATGTATGCCCCGAGAAGGGTGATCAATAGCAGGGAACGTCGTTGGGCCTTCGACATGATGGGGGAGGAGCGCTTCAAACTTAGACGTCCCGAGGTGCTGGTTCGTACGGCATTTTGCCCGCTAGCGCGTTCACCGATCACCGGTTCATCAATTCGGACGATGACTTGGATCGGGGAATTGCGTTGTTTCGCGACAGCACCATGGATTACGCGGCGGCGAAGGCGTTCATACTAACACAGTTGCAAGGCAGCCTGCCTTATGACCGGACGTACCATAGCTACGGCCATACACTCGATGTGCACCGTGCGGCCATAGACATTGCCCGAAAGGAGGGTGTCAATGGCAATGACCTCATGCTGTTGAAGACCGCTGCCCTATATCACGATGCAGGCTTCGTTCGCGGCGATGTCCATCATGAAACGCTGAGTTGCGACATCGTGAGGGAGGCCCTGCCGGGGTTCGGCTATAGCGCTGAAGAGGTCGAAAAGATCTGCTCCATGATCATGGCCACACGGGTTCCCCAAAGCCCCACGGATCAGTTGAGTGGTATCCTGTGCGATGCGGACCTGGACTATCTCGGTCGCGAGGATTTCTTCACCATCGGCAACCATTTGTTCAGGGAATTGAAGGAGTACGGGATCCTTACCACCGAACGGGCTTGGAACGAGATCCAGTTGAAGTTCCTCAGCGAGCACACGTACTTCACGGAAACCAACCGTCGCGATCGTGAACCCCGCAAACAGCAGCACTTGGCCAGGGTGATCGAGTGGTTGGAGCGGAACCCATAGGGGGCTAACGAACAGGGTATCAAACGAAGAAGTCCCGACATCGTCGGGACTTCCGTTGGTGGTGCCTCCCAGAATCGAACTGGGGACACACGGATTTTCAATCCGTTGCTCTACCAGCTGAGCTAAGGCACCAAGCTGTTCCTTTGGCAGCCGCGTACACGTTTTGCGCAAAGGGCCGCAAATATAGACGCGCACTTCAATGGCCACCGCTCCAATGGACCTTGTCCTCGACATCGGGAATACGCGCACCAAGGCCGCCCTGTTTTCCGAAGGCAGGCCGGTGTGCCATGGCTTTCTCGCGAGCGGCGCGGACGCGCTTGGGGTTTGGTTGGGGGATGTGCGCCCCAACCGCATTGCGGTAGCCAGTAGTGGAGAGGTGGATGAAATGGTCATTACGCTTCTGCAAAGGCTGGCGCCAGTTACGCAGCTTGGTGGCGCGAGCCCTTCGCCATTGCGGAGTGCCTATACCACCCCGGCCACGCTGGGTGTGGATCGCTCTGCGAACGCCGTTGCGGCTTGGAATATGTTCCGGAACAGGGCTTCGCTGAGCATCGACCTGGGTACCTGTATCACCTACGATCTGGTGGATCATACGGGAACATACCGCGGCGGTGCCATCAGCCCGGGGTTGAGAATGCGCGCCGAGGCTATGCACACCTACACTGCCCGCCTCCCAAAGGTGGAGGTGGTAGCGGTACCCTTGTTGGGCACGGATACCATTGGCGCGTTGCAGAGCGGGGTGTTCAACGGTGTACTGGCCGAAATTCACGGTTATTCCAAAACGCTGCGGCAACAATGGCCCGACCTGGCCGTTGTGATCACCGGCGGAGATGCGACTTTGGTTTTACCTGGTCTTGGAAGCCGCATCTTTGCCGACCCTTTATTGACCCTACGAGGACTGCATGCATTGTTGGAACATCAACACGCGCTGGGCGCTGGCTCTTCTGGCGCTGGCCGGTAGCGTGCAGGCCCAGAACACGAACGACAGTCCTTACTCCGCTTATGGCTTTGGCGAGTTGGTGAACTCCGCTCAGATCAGCCAGAGCTGCATGGGCAGCGTGGGTGTGGCCGTGATGGATCCCTTCAGCGTTACATCGGTCAATCCGGCGTCCTACACCACCCTTGCGGCGCCGGTGTTCGAAGCTGGTGGTGCTTGGCGCAACGCTACACTTACCACCACCACTCAGGAAGGAAAGCGGAGCGGTGTGCAGTTGGCAGGGCTCAGCATCGGTGTGCCCTTCGCCGGCCGGAAATGGGGGGTGGCGTTCGGGCTTCAACCCTACACCAATGTTGGCTACGTGGTCACGCAACAAGGTGCCACCAGTACCGGTGTTCCGATCACATACGAGTATTCCGGTACCGGAGGGTTGAACCGTGCTTTCCTCGGTTTGGGCCACGTGCTATGGCATCGACGCGACAGTATTGGCGAGGACAACAGGCGCAAGGACACGGTGGCACTGGGCAACAAGCTCTCCGTGGGCCTCAACTTCAACTACCTCTTTGGGAGCATTGAACAAGTAAGCCGTGCCATACTGCCGCAATCGCAAGGCTACTACAGTTCCAAGCGGTCGGAAACATTGGTGCTGCGCGACCCGAGCTACACCATCGGCTTGTTGTACAGCGGGCAGTTGAGTTCATGGAAGCGGCATCATGATCGGTTGATCGTGCGTAACCAGCGCATCCGCTCGCGGCTGGAAGAGCGCAATGCCAGCCTTCCGGACAGTCTGCGGAAGCTGGACCACAGCATGAGGCGCGACACCGCTGCTTGGGGTTTCCATGTGGGGCTCTTCAGCGAGTTCGGTGCCGACCTGAACGCCCAGTACACGAGCTTGTTCAACCAATACACGGTGCAGAACGGGGTTGAAACACCGCGCGATTCGGTATACAGTGTGGAGGGCGCGGAAGGCAGCATTTCGTTGCCGCCGATCTTCGGCGTTGGGCTCTCCATCACTCATGGTAACGCGTTGACCATCACCGCCGAAATGCGACAGCGCGATTGGCGCCAGTTGGGTAATAACGTGGAACGATGGGCTCTGCCCGAGGACCTTGGTATGCAGCGTACCTACGCCGCAGGGCTGGCATGGCGCCCTGCCGGGTCCAAGGTCGAGGGCAAACTATTGGCTGAAACGGTCTATCGCTTCGGGGTGCGATACACGGACGATTACTTGGTGGTGCGCGGTACCCAGCTCAATGAAATGGCCGTGAGCGCAGGGCTCTCGTTACCTGTGTTGGGCAAGTACTCCCGTAGCCGCCTCACCATCGGTGGTGAATTCGGACAGCGCGGCACCACCGACAACGGCTTGATCAAGGAGCAGTTCACCACCTTGTTCGTAGGCATAACCATTGCCCCCGATCCCCGCGAAGCATGGTTCGTACGTCGAAGGATCGATTAAGCCGGGTGATGAGTCTTGCCCGACGGGTGACATGTGCCCGCGACACGGGCTCTTCGACCATCGGCCTTCGCGCGACCGTTCGAAAAATGCCGAAGTTCCGCGGGCCCCTTGTGCTTGTTGCCGCTGCGACAGCGATGATGCCC
>CADECG010000061.1:16440-21263 GCA_902825795.1 uncultured Bacteroidota bacterium | reverse complement strand
CCTCGTTGCTCTCGTGCAAGCCGACTTGGAGGGAATCGATCTGGAGCGTCAACGAAACCCCGTTCAAGGCAAGGCCATTGATGGTCAACGCACCCTCACCCGCTACGGCGACCAAGCTGCCTTCCGCACAAAAATCCGCACCGCCGAGGTCCGCTTGGAAGCGGTTGCCATCGGTACCACAGCCCGGGGTGATGGTCTGTACGATGGGGTTCTCCTCGATCGCACAAGCGGCGAAGAGCGAAACAATTACGAGAGAGGCGGCGATGTTCTTCATGGCGCAGTGGTTTGCTGCGGCTTCAACGGCGCCCAAGTGGTCCAGGTTCCAAATGGGCGGGGTATGGAACGAGAGAGGGGCCCCGAAAGGCCCCTCTCCAACGGATCCAAAGTATGCTCAGCGCACAACTACCCGCTGAACACTGCGGCCTTTTGCGTTCGCAATGTTGAGCATGTAGGTGCCGGCCGACAATCCGCCCAAGTTGAGGGAAGTCACACCAGCGCCCAAGGCCTTGCCATCGGCTTGCGTAGCCAGGATCACGCGACCGCTGATATCAGTAAGGCCGATGTTCAACTCGCTTGTGCCTGATGCGAAGGAGATGTTCAAGAGATCGTTGGTCGGGTTCGGCCAAACATTGAGGCCGTCAACGCCCTGACCTTCCAGAATAGCGTTCGCCACATCCACCACGACTTCAGTACGTGGGCTTGCGCAGCTCACCGCGTCATCGGCCACCTCCCAATCGTAGAAGTAGTAGTAGTACTCCAAGCTGTTACCACCACCAACGCTGGTGCCCGTAATGGTACCGAAGGTGCCCAAAGCGAAGGGGAAGGCCGGGTTGCTGTTCAGACCATCGCGCCAGAGCTGAGGATTCCCGGTGCCGCAACGCAGGCTGTAGCCTGTTCCCGCAGGCACATCGAAATCGAGTTGAACACGGCTCTCGCCATCGGGGATGGTGAAGGTTCCGGTAAGGATGGTGTTGCCGTTATCGTCCACCACTTCGATATCGCGATCACCAGCTCCGTTCGCGTAAACCTTCACGCTCACGATGCGGAAATCCTGTGTTGCATCGAAGGTGAGATAGTTGTTGTTGTTGTTCATGAACTGCCCGTTCACGGCGTCGTTGTCGACTTTGCCTCCGTATGCTCCGGGATCACCGAGGCTGAGCACATCAGCGCACCAGAAGGTGGTTCCGAAATTCAGGAAGGGCGTGGTCCAGGAGTTCCCGGCACCAACTTGGTTGCCGCCTACGGCTGCATCATACCACAGCACGTTGGCACCAGTGGCGTTGAGGTTAGCCGTGCCCGGTGCGGGGATGTAGACATCGGTAGCGGTGGGTGCATCCGGCGTATCGGCAACAGTGATCGTCACCGGGTCGGAGGCAACGTTGGCACAGAAGCCGGTGATGGAAACCGAGTAGGTGCCTGCGGTCGTTACTGTGATGCTCTGTGTGGTTTCGTTCGTGCTCCAGAGATACGCGTTCGCTGAACTACTGGTCAGCACAACGCTTTCGCCTTCGCAGAAATTCTCATCGCCATTGAGCGTGATCGTTGGCGTCTCATCCGGGTCCTGCTCCACCGTGAAGCTTGTTGTTCCGGTGCAGCCTGTACCGTCGTCAATGGTCACGCTGTACGTGCCACCGGAGGAGACATCGATGCTCTGTGTGGTTTCGTTCGTGCTCCACAGATAGGTGAAGCCGGAGTTCGCTGTAAGGGTTACTGTCTGGCCGGTGCAGAGTGCGGTAGGGCCGGTAATGGAGGCAATGGGGCTTACACATACTCCTTCGAGAACGGTCACGGTCTGGTCGGGCGCCATGTTCGGGTACACGTCGCGGATGCCGCTGGTCCAATTGATCACGACAGAGTCGATCTGCGTTGCAGCGCCCAAGCCGAAATGGCATGTGAAGGTGTTGGTGATACCGTAGCTCTCGCCCGCGTGCACCTCACGGATCTGGATGCCCCATGGGCCATAAATGGTAACGCGTGATCCAACTGCATCCCTGTTGCTCACTACGCCTTCAAGGTTCACGTTCAACCAATGGTTGCCGTTAGGGGTATTGAGCCATAGGCGATCCGGGAAGCCGGGATCACCGTCCACATAACCGTCGCCGTAGCCAGCATACACATCCTCGAAGCCATCGCTGTTGAAGTCGCCGAATGCGAAACTGTGTATCGTTTTATTGGCAGGGAACACGTTGTTGATCTGGGTGAAGGTGCCGTCGCCGTTGCCCTTCATGTAGTACTCGGCGCTGCCCGTCAGGATGTCCAAATGGGCATCATTGTCCAAGTCGCGGAAAAGACCCTGAAGGAAGAAGCCGGAAACCTCGAGACCGCTGCCCGCTGTAACGTCGGTGTAGTGTCCGGTACCGTCATTCTCGAACAGCATCATGGTGCTGCTGTGGGTAGTACTGAACACGTCCAGGTCGCCATCGTTATCGTAGTCACCGAAGTCCGAAGTCCACACCTGCTCGTGGTTCTCCAAGCCATATGCAGCGGCATCATCGCTGTAGTTCCCGTTGCCATCGTTCACGAATAGGCGGTCCCAACGACGGCAGTCATCGGGGTCGTTCACGCCTTGGCGGCAGTGGCTGATGTGCAGATCCACATCGCCGTCGTTGTCGAAGTCGGTGACGGTGCTTCCGTAGTTGCCGCTCATGTCGCCGGGTGTGCCGGTGCATGAGGTGCTCCAATCCATCACGTTAGCATCGTACTGCGGAACACCATTGGCGTCGGTGATCCAGATGTTGTTCGGACCAACGTCATTGCACGCGTACACATCCACGCGACCATCATTGTCGAAGTCGGCCATGCTCATGGCTTGGTGGAAAATGCCGGGACCGTTGAGGTCGGAAAAGGTGTAAACGCCGCGGCTGGAGATGCTCAGGAACTTAGTAATGCTGACACCGCTGCAAATGTCCTTGTGGCCGTCGTTATTGAGGTCGGCCATGGCCCAGCCCCACTGGTTGTCATTGTCCACTTCACCGTAGTCGTAGGTTACGAACGAGTGATCCGGGTTCTGATATTGGATGTACACGTGCTGGCTCATATCCAGCATCACGATATCGTCGAGGCCATCACCATCCATGTCGGCCACGGCCATGCAGGCACCGCTGCTAGCGTTCTGGTCGAGGTTGGCGCTCGCATTGGTGAACACTGGCTGAGCCAGGGCGGCTATGGCGCAAGCAAGCGTCATGGCCAAAGTGTAAAGTCTCCGCATGGTGTGGTTGTGATCTGTTGTTGTTCCGGATCGGTTTTCCAAAGGCGCCCGAATATAGCGGGACCGCCGATCAGCCTTTGATGACTTTCCCCAGGTCCGCTGGGGATCCTACCGAAGACTGGTTCGCAGCGACCAATACCTCGGTTTGGCGGCGGATGCTCTCCTTATGGATGGCATTCATCAACTCCTCCACAAAAGCGGCAGAAAGGCCCAATTCTTTTGCCAGCCGTAGCTGGCGGGTCATAATGCGGGCCCAACGCTCGGGTTGTGGGATCACCACGTTGTGGTCGGCCTTCCACTCGCCTATGCGCTCGGCAATGTCCATCCGTGACCCCAGCTTCTGGGCTATCTCCTCGTCCAACTGGTCGATCAGGTCACGCAGTTCCTGAAGGCGGTTGCTCTCGATGGCCGCATGCTGTTCGCGCACGATCAACGCCCTTACCACTTCCCCTAGCCGTTCGGGGGTCAATTGCTGCTGTGCATCGCTGAGGGCGTTGGCCGGGTCGCGGTGCGACTCGATCATGAGGCCGCTGAAATTCAGGTCGAGGGCCTGCTGTGCCAGGGAGCCGATGTGTTCGGTGGTGCCGCTGATGTGGCTGGGGTCGCAAACCAGTTCCAGTTCGGGAAAGCGTGCCTTCAACCGGATCGGGAACTCCCACATGGGGCTGTTCCGATACGCGGTGCGTTCGAACCAATTGAAGCCACGATGGATGGCGGCGAGTCGCGTAAGCCCGGCGCGCCCCAAGCGCTCCAACGCCCCGATCCACAAGTGCAGGTCGGGGTTGATGGGGTTCTTCACGAACACCGGGATATCCACGCCGCGCAGTGCGTCGGCGATCTCTTGTACACTGAAGGGGTTCGGGGTTGTGCGCGCGCCGATCCACAGCATGTCGATACCGGCGTTCAAACAGGCATCGACGTGCTCGGCTGTTGCCACCTCAACCATGGTCAAAAGGCCGGTTTCCTGACGAACGGCCGTCAACCATTCGAGGGCCACATTGCCCGAGCCTTCAAAATGGCCCGGCTGTGTTCTTGGTTTCCACACACCGGCCCTGAAGGCCTTTACCTCTGGGGCGTGTTGCACAATGCCATGAGCGGTGGCCAACACCTGATCCCGGCTTTCGGCGCTGCACGGGCCAGCAATGACCAACGGACGCGAGAAGCCCAAGCCCCATTCAGCAAAGGGCAGGGTTGTCAATGGGGCGATCGGCGGCATTCGTGCGGCTTGGGAAACATGATCCCGTTCGGACAGGGCGAAAGTAGGCCGTGTGCGTGTGTCGGTCATGGCTGTTTCAGGGTGTACAGCTTACTGTACCCATCATCCCGTGTGATCCAATAGGCCGAGTCGAGTACAGGCTGAACGGAGCCCATGATACTATCGCGCAGAACCGGGTCATTGCCGATCACCAACACATGATCGATCCGCGGCGGGTTGCGCCGTGCAACATGGGCGCCGAACCAATCCCATGGTCCGTAGCGGTGATTCAAGTACCACCAGAAGGGATCCACCGGCACGCTGTCCGTGGTGAAGTTGAGATGATCGCGGGTGGTCATGACAATGCCCGGATGATCAATGGCCAAATAGGCCGCATTGTGGGTGAGCAACCAGTTCGGT